>CAZPHZ010000223.1:0-5428 GCA_964586035.1 uncultured Saprospiraceae bacterium | reverse complement strand
TGAGCCGCCAATTTGCAAAAATGCAAATTGGCGGCTATTTCTTTGGCGTGCTTCCTCCGCTCATTTTCATTGCCCGCAAAAGGCAAACTCTCCAAGAGGAAAATCCGTTCCTCCGTTTCCGCCAAAATACTTATTTCTTTTTCGAAATACTGACCTTCCCATACCAATTTCAGTGGATACCGCCGATATTTCTTACCATGGGGAAACTGTGAATCCTGCCAATCGCAAAATGCAGAAAACTGTTTAACCAGAGCGCTGGCTTCCACTTCAACGTCCAATAAATAATGCTCAAAGATTGACGCTGCAATTTCCAAATGCAATTCCGGCTCATACTCCCGGCGGCAGGCGTCGAAATAGGCAAGGACAGCAACACCCCACTTACTTTCCTTCAAGATTTCTAAATCAGGCAGGGGCTCAGCATAGGATTCTTCGCAAATAATATTCATGCTGATTCGATGCCGGATTTCATCGGCGCCGGTGTTAAGCCATGCTGCTTTATACGTCTCTCGGCCGTGCCGGTCCTCCAACCTCATCTGAATATTTTCGGGCATGGGGACTCTAGGAAAATCATTGGGGAAATTGAATACCTCAGTTCTTTTTGATAATTCCGTCCCTTTCCACTCCCAACTACACATAGCACTATTTTCATCCAGGGCCCGGTAATTCTCCTCTCCCGCACCGCAGACTCTATTTAGCCATCCCGGTGCATTCTTCCGGGAAGGGAAAATGACATAATCCCTTGCCCTGGTAATGCCTACGTATAGCAGCCTCGTCTCCTCCGCCAGTGCTTCGCTGCGTTTTATTGCCTTAGCTTCCGAATTATTAATTCGCTCCTCGAGCAATGTCTTTTTGAATTGGTCTGCATAAGGATTCACCCAATAACGCAGCAACCGGTTGCCTAGAATATTTTGCAAATCCACTTCTCCAGTCTCCGAAACAATTGAAAGGCCCCAAACATCCGAGCGCTGCACAGCCTCCAGATTTTGGCAAATGACGACTGGGAATTCTAAGCCCTTGCTGCGGTGGTAGGTCAGCACATTGACCGCAGCTGCGTTTTCACCGGCCCCCTGCATGTCTAAATCCTTGTTTTCCAACTCGTTGAGCCAAAGCAAAAACCCACCGAGGGAAGCCGCGAGATGCAATCTGTTGCAGTTCGACTCGTATTGCGAAGCAAAATGAGAAAGGCTGTCTACGTTGGCCATTCGTTGTTCCATGTTGCCCCAGCTTAAAATGAGCTGCCGCAGCTCCAACTCTTCTAACAAGAGCTCCAAAATCTCAGCGCCCGACAATTCCTGTACCTCCAGCCGCAAGACATTGAGCTGTGCAAGATATTTATCCTGCCCGCCCCATTGTTCCCGAAAGTTTCCCTCCTGCTCCTCTTCCAAATAATCCAGTCTGTTTTCGATTATTTCTTCGATAGGGCTACCGCTCGCCAACAACATGATTTCTGCGGTGGCGAGGCTGTCGTATTTGTTGAGGATAAACTTGAGGCAGGCCAGAATCAGTCGGCACTCCGCAGTTTTGAGCAGCCCCGCACGGGAGATGGCCGCCCGCAGCCCTGCCGAATGCAACGCTTTGGCCATTTCCAGGCACTCGTTATTGGTGCGGCAAAGAATGGCCACATCTCCGGGCATTGCAGGGCGGCAGTTTTCCACGCCCTTGGGCTGAATGATAAGGCCCCGCTCCAGCTCTGTTTTCAGGGCAGTGGCAATACCCTTATTGAACCACTCCCTTCCCGGTTGGCGGCCCTCCCCGTCGTATTTGAAATGCCAGTGAATCAGCGCATCTCCCATTTCGGCAGGCTCCAGAGATTCATTGACAGAGTCAGTGTCTGGTTGCTTTTTGCGTTTTGGCTTCAGTGCCACCTGTTCGGCAGGCATACCTGGAAAGGCTTTTGTGAAAATGCCATTGGTGGAATAGACAATATCATCTCGGGAGCGCCATGAGTATTCCAAAATATTTTCTTTTTCAAGGGGCCCCAGGAAATTGATGATGGCTTTCATCAATGCGGGCTCAGCACCCCTAAACCCATAGATACTCTGCTTCGGATCTCCTACCCAGATGGAGTGCCCGGCAAAACGGGACAATTTCAAGAATATTTCGAGCTGAATGGGGCTGGTATCCTGAAACTCATCAACCATGAGAAGGTCCAACTCTTCCTTCATGACCGCCCTGATTGCTTCATCGTCGAGCAAGGTATTGACGAGGACTTCCATGTCCGTATAATCAATAAGCCCCCGTTTTTTCTTATAGTTGTCGTATTCAACCATCGCCGCTCCCGCAAGGTCGAACAAGTTGAAGATGAATGATTTAATATCGTTTTTAAATGCCGGGCAGTAGATATGCGCATTCGCAAATTCCACCAATGCAGCCACATCGTCTTTGCTCTTGACTCCCACGCCTACCTTTGCGATTTTCACCCATTGGTGCCAGAAAAGCTCTTCCCTCAAATTGAGTTCCGTGAGCATGTCCCTCAGCAACTTAGCTGCATTCTTCGTTTTTTTGGTATCGTCTTCATTGGCTTCTAGCTGGCCGGCTGTTTCTCCGAGGAGCCTCTTTAGCGCAGCGTTCCATTCTTCTACTTTAGAAAAATCAGGAGGAGTTTCATTGGGGCCAGGCACTAAGAACCGGCAAAAGGATTCGAACGAAAGCTGCCGGCTTTTGTCCAATGTTTGGGGTGAGAAATTATTGGACCGGGCTACCTCGGTCAGATTTTTCAGTACATTCCGCCAATCGGTGGCAAAGCGCTCCGATTTGTTCAGCCCCAGCCTGCTGGCCAGTTTTTCCATTTCCTCAACGCGTTCTTGCGTCAGAACTTCGGCGAGCGATTGGTTGAACATCACCTGCTGGTCTTCGTCGGCAATGATATCGACCTGGGGGGAAACCCCGGCCTCGAAGGCAAAGCGCTTCAGCAGCCGCACACCTAAACCATGGACGGTGCCTATCAGAGCATTCTCCAACTCATTGGCCTCTTTCGACAGGCCAGCTTCCAACAGCCTCAACCTCACCCTTTCCTGCAATTCGGCCGCAGCCTTATTGGTGAAAGTGGTAGCGATAATGCCTGAAGCCTTCACCGCTCCGGAGGCCAGCAGGCTGGTCATTTCGGATGTTAGGCGATGAGTCTTCCCGCTACCGGCACCAGCTGAAATAATCTTTATCTGCATGGACAGGTTGTTTGGCTATTTTTCAGTATCGCTGGATTCGGTCCTTCCACTGTGATTTTTCTTTTTTTGAATAAATGCCAGCCGGTGTTCGTCTTTTATGATGCCGTCGTTGCTCAGACGCTCCTGAATAAGGTGGTAATATTTTGGATGAATTTCACAGGAAATAAAATTGCGATTCAACTGACGGGTAAGCACCAACTCCGAGCCACTGCCTCCGAACAACACCAACACATCATCCTTCTCGAGGGTGCAAGATTTTATCAGCATTTCGACCAACGGCAGGGGAATCTGGCAGGCGTGAAAAGTCTTGTCGCGAGACACATTTTTCACCAAGTCGTAATAAAACCAGGAATACGGCATACGCCCCTTATGCCCATCAGCCACCCGTTGCTTTATCCGCTTATCATCCGGATTTTTGTACGGCTGTGCCACCTGGTTTTTGTAAAATTTGTTTTCCGCTGATTTACGCACGTGCAATATGGAGCGATGAGCCGTTGTGAACCGGCGTGGACTATGACCCACATTTGTGTTGTAAACCCAAACATAATCTTGCACGTCATACGCATTTTCATCGAGGTACTTCACTCGGAGCCAGGAGTTCTGTTTAGGGTAGTTAATCAAAAAAAGGTTGCCGTTTGGTTTCAACACCCGCAAACTTTCCCGGCTCAACTCGATATACCAATCGATGTACTCCTTCCATTTCGTCGTGTAAGAATTGCCCGCGTAATTGATGCCAACGTTGTAATCTGGGTCGCCATAGACCATGTCCAACGAATCAGACGGGAGGCTCTTGAGCACCTCGAGTACATCTTTTTGAAAAACCGTATTTCTAAAACGTTTCAGGGGCATGTGAAGAAGAGGATTGGATGATGGAAAACAAGGCTGGCAAATTTAACAAACTGATGGAATGGCAGGTCATCGGGGTGGTAGTTTCCTGTTCATATAATGCGTAATATGCATATCCCTGCCTTCTACTTTGCACATACCGGGTTTAACCACTAATTTTACAGGTGCGTCTTGGCTGAAGGATGGGAGGTCTGTGAATCGAAAATCTATCTACCATTTTAAATCAAAACCAATATGTCAAAACTAGATTACATCACTGGTGGAATTGTTGTTCTATGTATCCTTGCCATTGTTTTTTTGGTTTATAAAATGACCAATGTTTTCAAAACAAATGAACCCACCGATAACACCGAATCAGTCAGTGGACCTGTGGAAACAGAGGACGATATTTACAATTATGAAGCTGACTCAACCAGCGATGGAGAGGCCGTGAACGACAGCACCAGCCTCCCTTCAGGCACTCCTGCTGAAACTATGGCCGATGAGCCGGCAACAGAAAAGAATGTTGATGAAGCCCCTTTGGCAAAAGTGCAACCTGCCGTCAAAAATGAAGGTAAATTCATGGTCCTCGCCGGTGCTTTTTCCAAAAAAGCACTCGCTCAGAACCAAGTGAGTAGAATGAAAAAATTAGGATATTCCCATGCTCGTGTCGAAATTTTTGACCGTGGTAAATTCGCCGTTGTTCTCGTGGACCGATTCGACAATATGGTGGACGCAGAAAGTCTCATTAAAAAACTGCGGGAGCAGGGAATCGAGTGTTATATAAAAACCAAAGAACAGTCGAACTAACTGCTCTTGATCCATCTTGAACCTTTGCAACTGCAGGCATGTGAAGATTCATAATGGTTTACCCCTGCAGCTCCCCGCATTTTTCAGCCTTTGGCCTGCATTTTGGATATTACTGCCCGTACACCATTGCATTTCAGGCAGAGTTGAATTTTTCCTCCCAAATTATTCCCTCCCAATAGCTTTTTAGAAACTGCCTCCTCCCACCCCCTGAGTTGGTCCGCTGAAATTTTGTAAAAACCAGCCAGATGATTAACAGGCTTATCCGGGAATATCTTCTTATCACTGCCGTGGGGCTGACCTCACTGTATTTTTGTGTCAACTCCGCATTTTTCCCTGAATTCGAATACGCTCAACTGAACTACCCAATACTCAATTTTGCATTCTTCACCGTCAGTGTGGCTTATTGTATGGGTATATGGAAGAGTGCAATTATTAGGAAAAACAAGGAATACATCTTATTGCTTATCAGCATTTCATTTTGCGGATATCTCTGTGCCGGAATTTTCTTCAAAGGATACGACGATGCCCTTGTTCGCTTGCTTTGGATTAACGGCAGCATTTCCGGCATCTCTTTTTCAAAAAACAAACCGGCAATATTGTATCTTGCTTTCAGCGCAATGGCTTCTTCA
>CAZPHZ010000222.1:0-5439 GCA_964586035.1 uncultured Saprospiraceae bacterium | reverse complement strand
CCCTCTGCTACCTCCTTACGCCAATAAAAAAGCTTCAGATTGGGAAGCGTCCTGATGCGTTATTCCTGCGCCAGTTCCTGCTGCTCTTCGGTATTCACTTTTACCAATTCCCACTTGCCACTCTGCTCTTCGGCCAACTGCTCCAGCACTGGCCCCAGCATGCGGCACGGACCACACCACGATGCCCAAAAATCTACCAATACCGGAACGGTGTGGCTCCGCTCGATAACTTGTTTTTGAAAATCTACCATTTTTACTCAATAATTTCAGGTTAGCGATAATTCTGCATTTTCGGCAATCGCCGCCCAAAAAACACCTGAGTGTTGTGCAGGTTCAATTG
Source organism: uncultured Saprospiraceae bacterium (assembly GCA_964586035.1). Lineage (GTDB taxonomy): Bacteria > Bacteroidota > Bacteroidia > Chitinophagales > Saprospiraceae > UBA6168. The sequence continues at coordinate 5,099 of CAZPHZ010000222.1, read as the reverse complement.
GTTAAAATGATGTTTATCAGGAGGGGAAATGGAAATGATTTCCGGCATTCTGAGCTGGCACACTGGGATATTATCCGTTTTTTTCAATACCGGTACGGTACCCGCCTACCGGTTGGTGTGACCCGTTTTAAAATGAACGGGAACCACGACCCTGCTTTTCACACCTATCCCATCCTGAATGGCAGGATACCACTCGCCCAACGATGCCACTAAATTCACGGCGGTCTGTATGCACGGCGGACATAACACGGGTTGCTTTACCACCTGGTAGCCGTTCACCCTGCCATTCCTCTGCACGTCAAAAGTCACGTATTCCACACCACTGTACCCCCTTGGGAAGGCGAAGTTGGGCAACTCCACCTCACTTAATTTCTCTTTCATCAAATATTCGGTACAAACTCCGGGGTTGGTCGTTTCCCTGCAGGCATTGGAGCAAACGGGACCATGACCGGCGATGGATTTTCCGTTGGCTGCAAATTCATTGGGCAAACATTTAAAACTATATTCCGGGGACATGTACCACGGGTCTGTAGTGACTTTCCAGGAAAAAGGGTGGCTGGTTTGCGCCTGTATGGAGGTGATAAAACCGCCCAAGATAATGGGTAAGGCGAGCTTTGCAATGTTTTTGATTTTCATGGCACTCGATTTTGGTTATTAGCAAAGTGTCCTAAATCACAGTGTGGGTACTCTCTTTAACATGAAGGGGTTATTAGAGTTCGTTCAGAGAGCATTAAAACGCAAAAGAAAGAGGCCAATGGAGAACATCCAGTCCGTGTTGCGCTTGAGCTTCAAAACCCCGAAGGGGGTTAAACATCAATAGCCCCGACTGCAAGTCGGGGTGACAAAACGAAGAGGCCAAAACCCCGAAGGGGTTGAACATGAATAGCCCCGACTGCAAGTCGGGGTGACAAAACGAAGAGGCAAAAACCCCGAAGGGGTTGAACATGAATAGCCCCGACTGCAAGTCGGGGTGATAGAGCGAGGAATGTGCAACCCTGAAAGGGTTGAATGTTAATGGCTTGACTGTTTATTCAACCCCTTCAGGGTTGCGACCGTAAACACATATTACCCCGGATAGCCTGCGTGTCTGCAGACAGGCAGGCTATCCGGGGCTATTCACGTTAAACCCCTTTCGGGGTTATGCGCCATGATTTGATTAACAGCAATTAATTTTAATCATAATGGGAAAGGTTGGATAGTTATCTTCACCTAAAATTTCATAAAAACAAATCCAAATACTTATGAGCACCTACACCCAAATCCTCTATCAAATCGTCTTCAGTACCAGACGCCGTGAGCGGACGCTGCAAAAGGAGGCCCGCCCGGATTTGTTCAAATACATCTGGGGCATTTTGAAAAACAAGAAGTGCCACCTCTACCGCATCAACGGTGTGGAAGATCACATGCACATCGTTACACACCTCCTCCACCCGGCGGTTACCCTTGCCTCGCTCGTCAAAGACATCAAACTCGCCAGTATTGACCACATAAAGAAAACAGGGCTATTCCCCGATTTCAGCGGCTGGCAGGATGGGTACAGCGCCTTCACTTACGCCTTCAGCGCCAAAGACGACCTCGTCGAATACGTCAAAAATCAGGAGGAGCATCACAAAACCAAATCCTACAAAGTAGAATTGATGGAGCTATTGAGGGAACACGGAGTGGAGTTCGATGAGAAATACCAGGAGTAAGACGGCTCCGATATTCCGTAAACACCCCGGCTTCCCAAAACCCCGAAGGGGTTAAACATCAATAGCCCCGACTGCAAGTCGGGGTGGCAAAACGAAGAGGCAAAACCCAGACAGGGGTTGAATGTCAATGGCTTGGGAAATGATTCTACCCTTGTAAGAATTGCCCTGAAAAGAAACAGCCAGGCACCAAAGCGCCCGGCCGTTCATGATATTTAAGAGAAAAGCTAATTATCTATCGCTGCCACCGTCTCTTCCGCCCGCGGCTCCCGGAACACTACCTTCCCGTCAAACACATCCAGCATCACCCTGCTTTTTGGCTGCACCTTGCCGAGCAGCATCTGCTTTGACAATTCGTTCAGCACTTTTCGCTGGATGACCCGCTTAACGGGGCGGGCGCCGAATTCGGGGTTGAAGCCCTCGCCGGCGATGTACTCGGCGGCTTGCGGGGCGATGACCAGCTCGATGTCCTGTTTTTTCAACAAATCCACCACCTGGTGGAGTTGCAGGTCCACGATGGAGCGCACGTCCTTCGCCGTCAGCGGCTGGAACATGATGACCTCGTCAATGCGGTTGAGGAATTCCGGCCGCATGGACTGTTTCAGCAAATTGAACAACATCGTTTTGGTACTCTCGATGACCTCCTCCCGGTTCGATTTGGTGATTTTCTCAAACTCCGAACGGATGAGGTCCGAGCCGATGTTGCTCGTCATGATGACGATGGTATTTTTAAAATTCGCCACCCTGCCCTTGTTGTCGGTCAGACGCCCGTCTTCGAGCACCTGCAACAGGATGTTGAACACGTCGGGGTGCGCCTTTTCGATTTCATCCAGAAGCACGACGGAGTAGGGCTTGCGGCGCACGGCTTCTGTGAGTTGACCACCCTCGTCGTAGCCGACGTAGCCGGGAGGGGCACCCACGAGGCGGCTCACGCTGTGGCGCTCCTGGTACTCGCTCATGTCTATACGGGTCATCAGGTTTTCGTCGTTGAACAGGTACTCGGCGAGGGCTTTTGCCAGCTCCGTTTTACCGACACCGGTGGTTCCCAAAAAGAGGAACGACCCGATGGGGCGCTTCTCGTTGCCGAGACCCGTGCGGCTGCGGCGGATGGCATCGCTGACGGCTTCCACGGCTTCGTCCTGACCGACGACCCGCTTGTGGAGTTCCTCTTCGAGGCGGAGGAGTTTTTCCCGCTCGCTCTGCAACATGCGGGTGACGGGGATGCCCGTCCAGCGGCTCACGATTTCGGCGATGTCTTCGGCGTCCACTTCGTCTTTCACTAGGAGTTTGCCGCCTCCCTGCATCTGTTTCAGTTTTTCATTAACATCTTCCAGGCGCGTTTGCACTTCCGGGATGCGGCCATAGCGGATTTCGGCTACTTCGCTGAACTTGCCCTCCCGTTCGAGGCGGGCAGCTTCGAGTTTCAGGTTTTCAATTTCCTCTTTCGCCTGCTGGATGCCGTTGACGATGCCGCGCTCGCTTTCCCATTTGGCTTTCAGCGCCCCGCGACGCTCTTCTAAATTGGCGAGGGTCTCATTGATTTTTTTGATTTTGGCCTTTTCATTCTCCCGCTTCATGGCCTCCCGCTCGATTTCGAACTGGCGGATTTTGCGTTCTACCTCGTCGAGTTCTTCGGGCATGGAGTTCATTTCGAGGCGCAGCCTCGCCGCGGCTTCGTCAATGAGGTCAATGGCTTTGTCGGGCAAAAAACGATCGGTGATGTAGCGGGTGCTGAGTTGCACCGCCGCCACGATGGCTTCGTCCCGGATGTTGATTTTATGGTACGTCTCGTAGCGCTCCTTCAGTCCCCGGAGGATGCTGATTGCATCCTCTTCGGAGGGTTCGTCCACCATCACGGTCTGGAAGCGGCGCTCGAGTGCTTTATCGCTTTCGAAGTATTTTTGATATTCGGCCAAAGTGGTGGCACCGATGGCCCGCAGTTCGCCGCGGGCGAGGGCCGGTTTGAGGATGTTGGCGGCGTCCATGGCGCCCTGCCCTTTGCCGGCACCCACGAGGGTGTGTATTTCATCGATAAAAAGGAAAATCTGCCCCTCGGCACTGACCACCTCTTTGACCACCGATTTGAGCCGCTCCTCGAACTCGCCCTGGTACTTCGCCCCGGCGATGAGTGCGCCCATGTCGAGCGCCCAGATTTCTTTTTCTTTCAAATCTTCCGGCACATCCCCGTTGACGATGCGGTGTGCCAGCCCTTCGGCAATGGCGGTTTTACCCACGCCAGGTTCACCGACGAGGATGGGATTGTTCTTGGTGCGCCGGGCCAGGATGTGCAGCAGGCGACGGATTTCTTCGTCGCGCCCGATGACGGGGTCGAGCTTGCCGTTGCGGGCGCGCTCGTTGAGGTTGACGGCGTATTTCGAGAGCGCGTTGTAGCTATCTTCCGCGCTGGCGGTGGTCACCCGGCTGCCCTTGCGCAGGTCGCGGATGGCATTTTTCAACTCTTTCTCCGTCACGCCGCTGTCTTTGAGCATTTGCGAAACAGGGTCCTTCACGGCGAGGATGCCGAGCAGCAGGTGTTCGAGGGCGACGTATTCGTCGCTGAATTCTTTGAGGAAAGTGTTTGCCCGTTGAATCACCTCGTTGCTGGTCCGGGAAAAATACTGCCCCGCAGCGCCACCGCCAGTAACTTTAGGATAGCCCTTGACGATGCTGTCAGCCGCCCGTTTCAGCACGTCGTAGTTGACGCCGAGTTTCTTGAAAACAAAAGGCGTCACGCTCTCGTCCACGTCCATGATGGCGGCGAGGATGTGACCAGGTTCTATTTGCTGGTTGCCGTGCTCCATGGCGAACTGCTGCGCCCGCTGGATGGCTTCCTGACTTTTTATGGTTAAGTTGTTAAGGTTCATTGTTATTGAAGTTTAGAGGGTTGAGAGACGGTTGAGAGGGTTTATCAGTAGAGGAGGTTTAGAGGGTACAAATTTAAGCCTTCCAGACCTGATTAACTTCCCAAATGCCAGTCGTTCAAGGCACGTGCCATGCGTTTTTTTATCAATAATTGGCGGGGAAACGGAGATTACGGATGACATTTTGACACAAATTGTTGGAAAAATAATGACAGGATGACATGGCCGCAAAAGGTATGTGCAAACCGCAAATCAGATAATGTGGTGAAAAACTCCGGGAAATGGCAGAAAGATGGCTGGCAAGGTGGTGATACAGGCCCAAAATAAAAAGAGTCCGTAACAAATCTATGGGAACATTTTATGAGACGACACCTTGAAATGGTAGCCCTGAATTTGATTTTTTTGCAATAGTTTTCACACTATTTCAAAGCGTCACATCATTCCCATAAGGATAATCCGTGACAAAAATATGTGGCAATTGCAGCGCTGGAACCCGCCCGGATATTGAATGTCAGGGTGAGAAGGTGAGAACTCACACCATGCACAGTTT
>CAZPHZ010000221.1:0-5459 GCA_964586035.1 uncultured Saprospiraceae bacterium | reverse complement strand
GCTCCAAGCGCTGCTCTATGTGTGTTTGGGTCTCTACCGCCGTGGACATTCACAAGAATTTGCGAACGCAGGCCGCCGATGTGATACTGAAAGAACGGCGTCGTCTGATTTTAGTGCCGCGAGATACGCCTTTCAGTCTCATACACATTAATAATATGAAGACACTGACGGAAGCCGGAGCAGTCATTTGCCCCGCCAACCCCAGTTTTTACAGCAAACCTGACAATTTCGAGGGGCTCGCTGCTACTGTTGTGGACCGGGTGCTGGACCTTGCGGGATTTGATGTCGGTACCTTCAGATGGGGAGACCATGATTGAGGCCACTTTTCAATCCAAATGAACCGCATATTTCAAATTGTTTATGATACGAAAACCGGAAATAATATTCGATGACGACGACCTGGTGGTGGTGAATAAGGCCTCGGAGATGCTTACTATTCCCGACAGGTATGCACCTGGCAAGTTCAATTTGATGACCTGGCTGACAGGGCGTTTTGATAAAATATTTGTGGTACACCGGTTGGACAAAGAGACGAGCGGCATTCTGGTTTTTGCGAAAAATGAGGCTGCACATAAAATACTGTCGCAACAATTCGAAGAGCGAACGGTGGAGAAATTTTACCTTGCTCTATTGGAAGGAGTGTTGCACCTGGACGAGGGAGTGATAGATAAACCTATTGCTCCGAACCAACATCATCCTGAGCGGATGGTCATTGCCAACCGGGGCAAGGCTTCACTCACGCTGTACCGGGTGGTGGAGCGATTCAGGAATTATACCCTGGCAGAAGCTAATATCAAGACTGGCCGCACCCACCAAATAAGGGTGCATTTTCAATCCATTGGATATCCATTGGCGGTAGATGCCATCTATGGCAGGAAAGCCGCCTTCTATCTTTCGACCGTAAAACAGAAAAATTTCCGGATTGGTAAAGAACAGGATGAAAGGCCACTGATGTCGCGTTCCACATTGCACGCAGCACGCCTATCTTTTGACCACCCGGGTACAGGACAACGCATGAACTTTGAGGCAGCCCTGCCAAAGGATTTTGCCGCGGTGGTTAAACAATTGAGAAAGTGGGGGAAATAGTGATGCGGCTTTACTTCACCAAACTTTTTTCAAAATCAATGAAAAAGTCAAGCGCCCGCGGGTTTTTCATGGAGTCGGTGTTGGCAGCTTTTTCCACCGGCATGCCCATCAGGATCTTTTTTACAGGGGCTTCTAATTTTTTCCCGCTAATGGTGTAAGGCAATTCTGGCACCTCAATAATGTCGTCGGGTACGTGGCGGGGAGAGCATTCCGATCGCAGGGTGCGCTTTATTGTGTTGATCAGTTCCGCCGTCAATTTTTCACCATCGGAAGTAACCACAAAAAGAGGCATGTAATCTCCGCCACCTTCCAATTCAATGTTAACTATGAGGCTGTCCTTTATCCCCTGCACTTTGTCCACGGCACGGTACACTTCAGCGGTGCCGATACGCACACCCTGCCGGTTGAGGGTAGCATCTGAGCGGCCGAAAATGAGGATGCTGCCCCGCTCCGTAATCTTTATCCAATCGCCGTGGCGCCAAACGCCGGGATACATCTCAAAATAGCTGGCTTGGTATCGCTCGTTATTCTTATCACCCCAAAAAAACACAGGCATGGAAGGCATGGGTTTAGTTACCACCAATTCCCCCACTTCTTCGGTCACCGGTTCACCGGCTTCGTTCCACGCTTCGAGGGCACTGCCGAGGCACCGGCACTGAATTTCGCCCTCATATACCGGCTCGAAGGGGCACCCGCCGACCCATGCTGTACACACGTCGGTGCCGCCAGCCATCGAGCAGAGCCATAAATCCTTTTTGACTTTTTCATAAACCCAGTCGAAAGCTTCTGGGGGAAGAGGGGAGCCCGTTGACCCGATGGACCGGAGAGCGGATAAATCGAAGTCCCGGCCAGGATTGAGACCCTGTTTCAGGCAAGCTGAAAGGAATGGTGCGCTGGTGCCGAAGTGGGCGATTTCAGCCCGTTCGGCCAGCTTCCACAGCCGGCTCAAATCGGGGAACCCGGGGCTGCCGTCGTACAACACTATGGTCGCACCGGCGAGGAGGCTTGCATTCACGAAGTTCCACATCATCCATCCCGTGGTAGAAAACCAGAAAAAACGCTCGCCGGGGTGCACGTCGTTGTGGAAGTGCAAATATTTGAGGTGTTCCAAAAGGTTGCCACCGTGAGAGTGAGTGATGGCCTTGGGGATGCCGGTGGTGCCCGAAGAATAGAGCACGTAAATAGGATGCTCGAATGGCACGGGTTCGAATTTCAATTCACTGCCGTGGTGGAAAGTGTCATTCCACCAAGTGACCCGGGCAGTTTTAACTTCAGGTAAAACCGGTGTGGTTGGATTAAGATAAGGCACCATCACCAACTCTTTTACAGTGGGGAGTTTGTTAACCAATTCTTCCACCACAGCATGTTTCGGATAGGCTTTGCCGTTGTAACTGTAGCTGTCTACGGCAAAAAGTACTTTGGGCTCGATCTGCGCAAAGCGGTCCACGACACTGCTGGCGCCGAAGTCGGGAGAACAACTCGACCAGATGGCACCGATGGAACAGGCCGCTAAAAATGCAATGGACGCCTCAGGAATATTGGGTAAAAATGCCGCTACACGGTCGCCTTTGGCGACGCCTGCTTCTCGAAGAAATGCGGCCATAGAAGCCACCTGGCTCCGTAGCTCTTCCCATGAAAACTCAACATAATCTTCTTTTTCGGAAGAAAAGATGATGGCTGGATGTTGGTCGCTTGCTGCCCTGAAAATATGTTCTGCATAGTTCAAAGTGCTGCCGGTGAACCATTTTGCCCCGGGCATTTTATTAGTCGTCAGAACTTCGTCGTAAGGGCTGTGGGCGATTATTTTAAAATATTGCCAAAGTGACTCCCAGAATTTATCGGGAAAATCTATGGACCATTGCCAGAGCCCGGCGTAGTTGTCAAAACTTAGATTCCACTCTTTTTCAAGCCAGTCGAGATATTTTTTGAGATTGGAATTTTGAATGAATGCTTCGCTGGGACTCCAAAGCTTGGCCGGAGGTCTATGGTTTGCTGGCATATTAATATTTGTATTCATGAATAATTGGAATGTAAAATTAGAAAATTCGCCTACTTTTGGACGCACTAAAAAAGCATTCAAATGAACAGACGAATTTGCGGCAGCTCCTGCCTTCCTCTTTTTCTCAAATACGCGTCGTTGTGGCTCTTTTTTCTTGCGCTCAGTTCCTGCGCTTCTTTATCGCGAAGGATGGGCCCCATGGGCGACATGAACCAACCGGGCCCCATGCCGCCTGTTCCCCCCGAACTCGATGAACTGGGAGCCGAGGTGCATTTTACTATCCTCCAGTTGAACGACGTCTATGAAATAGCACCGCTTGAAAAGGGCAGGGTAGGGGGAATGGCCCGCGTGGCTGCCTTGCGCCAACAATTGCTCGCTGAAAACGAAAATTTGCTGACTGTTTTGGCTGGCGATTTCCTCAGCCCTTCCCTCATCGGCACGCTGAAATACGAGGGTGAGCGCATAAAAGGGCGGCAGATGGTGGAGGCAATGAACGCCATGGGTGTCGACATTGTGGCCTTCGGCAATCACGAATTTGACGTGAAGGAAAATGAGTTGCAGTCCCGAATAAATGAATCTAATTTTGAATGGCTGGGAACAAATGTGCTCCATAAAACCAGCAAAAAGATAGAGCCATTTTACAAAGAAAGCTATGGCTACAAGTATTTCTTGCCGGAGACGTACGTTTGGGAAGTGGTCGATAACCATACTTTTGAAACGGTGAAAGTGGGATTTTTCAGCGCTTGCATCAACGATAACAATCCGGGATACACCTATTTCGAAGATCCTTTTGGCGAAGCAACAAAGGCCTATTTGGAGTTGCAAAATGAGTCCGATGTTATCGTAGGACTCACGCACCTCGAACGACCCATGGATTTGAAATTGGCGTCCATGCTTCCAAAAACGGCACTCATAATGGGTGGCCATGAGCACGACCATAGCATCGACACCATTGGCAATGTGGTGATAACCAAAGCCGATGCAAATGTAAAAACGGTGTATGTGCACAGGTTCACGTACAACACCGAAACTGGCGAACTCTCCCTGAATTCAGAATTAGTGCCCATCGGCGAGGAGTTGCCCAGCGAGCCAAATGTGGATGCAGTGGTGTCAAAATGGATGCGAATCCAACGCGAAAAAATATCTCAAGTTGTGTCGAACCCGGATGAGGTGATCTACAACGCCACCACACCGTTGGACGGACGGGAAAAAAGTATCAGGAACATGCAAACCAACCTCGGTGAGATAATTGCCGAGTCCAGTGCCATGGCCGCACGAAAGCCCGTCGATTGCGCCTTTTTCAACGGGGGCTCAGTGCGTCTCGACGACCAGCTTTCCGGAGAGATAACGGCTGTGGACATTTTCAGGACCTTGCCCTTTGGTGGCGGTTTGTACGAAATAGATGTAAAAGGCAGCGTATTGAAAAGAGCGCTCGATGCGGGGGTTGAAAACAAAGGTGTCGGAGGTTATCTTCAATGGTATAACATCGCATGGTCTGGCGCTGACGGGTTGTGGAAAATTGACGGTAAGACATTGAATCAGGGCAAGATTTACCGCATCGTCACTTCTGATTATGTGGCCAATGGAAAGGAAAGCAGGCTCGAGTTTTTCAACCCCAAAAATTTCGTGAAATGGGAGACGGCCAAAGATGATGACGCCGACGATTTGCGAAATGACGTGCGCAAAGCGGTCGTAATGTTCTTAAAATCAAAAAAGTAACAGTCTACACTTTGGGGAACCCGGCCCCAAATGGCAGAGGACAAAATTTATTATACCATGATTAAGAGCTTATTAAAGTTGGTTGCCATTTTAGTCATAGGCATTCTGATCTACAATTATTTTCTTGGCACTCCATCTGAAAAAGAAGGATCTGAGAAGATTTTCAATGAATTTAAAGATGTGGGTGTTTCGGTAAAAGACCTGCTGAAATCTGAGAAGGAAAAATTCGACGCGGGAAAATACGATAACGCTGTGGATAAAATTGGCGATTTGTTGAATGGCCTAAAACGAAGTGCGAATGATTTTGACGAGCAATACCTACAGCGCATTGATGATTTGGAGAAAATGAAGGACGACTTGTCCAATAAGATTTCGGATTACCAGCGCGACAACAGACCCGGCAATGCGGGTGACGGGGAGTTGACACCCAATGGTAAGGAGGACTCTTCCAAAATGAAAAAGGAATTGGAAAGACTTCTCGATGAAACGGAGCGGCTCATGCAGGACATGAAGTCGCAGGAATAGGGATTTTAATTTTTTATTTTTGCGTACTCAATTTCTATTTTCATTTTGGCCTGGGGCCAAAAAATCCACGATTGGTTTTCATGGCATCCATTCCTAAAAATAAACCGAATTACATCTACGCCATTGTCAG
>CAZPHZ010000220.1:0-5478 GCA_964586035.1 uncultured Saprospiraceae bacterium | reverse complement strand
AAACAACCGGCGCGAGAAGGCCATGCAACACGGCGGCCAAAACAGCCCCGTGGTTCTCGAACGCTATGGCGATGTGCTCTTTCAAACCGGCGACACTACCCAGGCTGTTGAATACTGGCAAAAGGCCCTCGGCAAAGGGGGCAAGTCCGAGTTTTTAGAGAAAAAAGTGAGGGAAGGAAAATTGGTGGAATAACGCCATTTTACCAGATATCCCTACTTTCCAGGTATCCTTTTACGTAGTCCTCCACTCCCTTTTCCAGCGAGTAAAAAGGCTGGCCGTAACCCACCGACTTCAGCTTTTCCATCTTGGCTTCGGTGAAATACTGGTAAGTTTCCCGAATGTCTTCCGGAGTGTCGATGAATGAGATTTTGGGCGGCAGCCCCAATGCTTCGAAAGTGCTGGTGGCCAGGTCGAGGAAGGTGCGTGCATGGCCTGTGCCCACATTGTAAAGACCGCTGTGACGACGATTTTTGTAAAAAAAATAACAAACCTCCACCACGTCTTTTACATAAATAAAATCCCTTTTCTGATGCCCGTCAGCGATGCCGGGCCGGTGGGAGCGGAAGAGTTTCATGCCGCCGGTTTCCCTGATTTGGTTTACCGTGTGAAAAATGACGGAGGCCATGCGGCCCTTGTGGTACTCGTTGGGCCCATAGACGTTGAAGAATTTCAGCCCGGCCCAAAAGGGAGGCGATTGGGAACTGGGATTTGGGGACTGGGAACTTGAGAGTGCATCGATTTGCTGTAAGGCCCAAAGGTCGAAGTCGTTTTTTGACCTGCCGTAAGGGTTGAGGGGGTGCAGCTCCGGCACAATGTCGTGGCGGTCGTCGTAGCCATGTTCACCGCCGCCATAGGTAGCGGCGCTGGAGGCGTACACGAGGGGGATGCCGTGGCGGGCGCAAATTTCCCAAATAGACTGAGAGTAGTGGAGATTTAGTTGGTCAAATACGGCCGTGTCTTGTTCCGTGGTGTCTGTGCGGGCACCGAGGTGGAAAACGAATTCGACCTGTGCGGCGTTTTTTTTAAACCAAAATATAAACTCATCGCGGTGAAACATCGAACGGCAGGTCTTGCCGGCGAGGTTGCGCCTTTTGTCCACCCGGCTGAACTCATCCACGGCGACGATGTTCACCAGCCCTTCATTATTTATTTTTCTTATTAAACAACTACCGATGAAGCCGGCAGCACCTGTGACTATAATCATAACACTGGTGTGTTAGCGTGTTTGGCTGTAAGCTAATTGGCCAATCAGCCATTAACCCATCAGGACATAAAATAATCGATCGCCAGGTCGTAACCCTTCAGGCCCAGACCGGCAATACTGCCTATGCAGAAGGGGGTAACGAATGATTTATGGCGAAAGGTTTCCCGTGCAAAGATATTTGAAATATGGACTTCAACTACCGGCGTTTCGATGGCCGAGATGGCATCGGCAAGGGCGATGGAAGTGTGAGCATAGGCGCCCGGGTTCAGGATAATGCCGTTGTAGGAATCGGCAGCTTCATGGAGTTTGTCGATGAGCTGGCCTTCGCCGTTACTCTGAAAGTAGTGCAACGTGACGCCAGGAAATTCCTGCTGAAGCAACTCGAAATACTCCTCAAACGAGCGCTTTCCGTATATATGCGGCTCCCGTTTGCCGAGCAGGTTGAGATTCGGTCCGTTGATGATGAGGATTTTCATAAGAATTGAAAATTGAGAATGAAGAATTATCGCAGCCCGGAAAAATTCTCAATTCTGCATTCTGCATTCTCAATTTGTTAGTTCGCCATTTCCGACATAAATTTAATGCGCACCAATTGTATCTCTTCCATGGTGTAGTCATCCTCTTTCAGCTCGCGATAAGCAGCTTCGGGGTCATCGGTGTCAGCTTCCATGAAATAATCAAAGATTTCCTCGGTGACCGTATTATCCAGTTGGTCTTCGAGGTAATAATCAATATTTAGTTTTGTGCCGGAAGATACGATGGCATGCATCTCTTCGAGTAGTTCCTCCATGCCGAGATGGTTTTGACTGGCGATGGATGGAAAGTCCACCTTTTTGTCAATAGCCTGAATGATGGCCACCTTCATCTTCGATTTGTTGGCGACCTGTTTAATAATAAATTCTGAGGGGCGTTCTATTTCGTTGTCTTCGACATACTGGTCAATCAACTCAATAAAGGGCCGGGCATATCGCATCGCTTTCCCCTGACTCACACCCTGAATCTTTGACATGTCTTCCATCGAAATGGGATACTGCGTAGCCATGTCTTCGAGTGAGGGATCCTGAAAAATGACGAACGGTGGTACGTTTTTACTTTTGGCTACTTCCCTCCGCAAATCTTTGAGGAGCTTCACAAGTGTTTCATCCAATACTGCCGTTTTGCCGCTCGACTCGTCGAGGTCTACCACCTGATTGTCGTAATCGTGGTTGAGGGGGATCTTAACTTCGAAGGGTTTTTTGATAAAATTACGGCCATTATCCGTGAGCTTGAGAACCCCATAGGTTTCTATGTCTTTGCGCAGCAGGTCATTCAACATGGCGTGCCGGAATACCGAATTCCAAAAAATATCGTCTTTGCCCTTGCCGGCACCGAAGAGGGGCTTTTGGTTGAAGCGGTAATCCTTCATTTCTTTGGTCTCGTTCCCCAGAATAAAATCAACCAGCGGTTTTATTTTGAAATTTTCTTCGAGCACTTCCACGGCTTGTAAGGATTGTTTTATCTCTGAAGTTACCACCACTTTATCCTTTGGATGCCGGCAATTGTCGCACATGCAGCCGCAATCATCGTCGGCAAAATCTTCGCCGAAGTAGAAGAGTAAAAACCTGCGCCGGCATCCCGTCGTTTCCACATAGGCCATCACTTCCTGCATCAGTTGGGAACTCATCTCCCTCTCGGCAACGGGTTTGTCGCGGAGGAATTTTTCCAGCCTTGCCATGTCTTTGTAAGAATAGAATGCCACACACCGGCCTTCCAGACCATCCCGCCCGGCCCGGCCGGTTTCCTGGTAATAGTTTTCGATACTCTTGGGGATGTTGTAGTGAATGACAAATCGCACATCCGGTTTATCAATGCCCATGCCGAAGGCTATGGTAGCAACTATCACGTCGATATCTTCCATGAGAAAAGCATCCTGAGTCGCAGAGCGCGTTTTCGCGTCGAGTCCCGCATGATAGGGACCGGCTTTGATGCCGTTCACATTGAGCACCTTGGCTATTTCCTCCGTGGATTTCCGTGCTTGCACATAGATGATACCCGATTGGTTGGGGATTTCCTTTATGATTTGAACAATCTGCTTGAAGGTGTCATTTTTCTTTCCTTTTGGCCGCACTTCGTAAAACAGATTTCCCCTGTTGAAAGAGGATACATACTGGTGGACCGTCCTCATGTTGAGGTTTTTTACGATGTCCGATTGCACTTTTGGAGTAGCTGTAGCCGTGAGAGCCACGAGGGGTATTTCTTTGTTGATAGCGTCTATCATTTCGCGGATACGCCGGTATTCCGGCCGGAAGTCATGACCCCACTCCGAAATACAATGGGCCTCATCCACGGCAACGAAAGAGATGTTCACATTTTTAAAAAATTCAATATTCTCTTCTTTGGTGAGCGTCTCCGGGGCCACATAAAGCATCTTGGTTTTGCCCTTCATAATATCGGATTTCACCTCTTTCATCTGAACCCGGGTGAGCGAGGAGTTGAGAAAGTGGGCTACTTCGTCGGTGTCGCTGTATCCACGTATGCTGTCTACCTGGTTCTTCATCAACGCGATAAGCGGTGAAATAATTAAGGCCGTGCCTTCCTTCATCAATGCAGGCAATTGGTAACACAACGACTTACCTCCGCCAGTGGGCATGATGACAAAAGTGTCGTTCCCATCCAAAACAGATTGGATGATTTTTTCCTGGGTTCCTTTGAAATTCTCGAATCCGAAATATTTATGGAGAGCTTCGTGAAGGGGATCTCTGACAATTGTTTTTTCCGCTACCATGATATGGTATTTATAAAAATTTATCAACAAAGAATTGTATGGGCAAATTGGAATAAAAATGCATCCTGGTTTCGCTCGGAATGCCGAGCAATTATGGTTAAATGTAAATAAAAATTCGCGGTATTTCAGAAAAATTCAGCAGGAAATGCCGGTGGTATTTTTGGAAAGGTAGAAATCAGGAGCGAAACTGCCGTCTTCGTTTAGTATTCGGTCTTAACAACAGCTAACTCAATACACTATTCTTTAACGATATTTAATTTTTTGTAAAACGATTTTTTTAAAAGCAGCCAAAAGTACAAAACAACTGGCTTTTGTCAAAATTATATTTGGGAGGTTTGCATGTTTTTAACAAAACCAGAACTGCACTCCTGACCGTGTAACTATCCCCTTCATTTTCCGAACTTTACCGGCCTATGCAAACACCTGATTTTTCGGATAGTGAAAACATCGCCCTCTATACCCTCGGTATCGAGATAGAAGCGTTGCAGCATCTTCGCGACAGCATCGATGAAAAGTTTTCTGCGGCGGTGGAAGCGATTTACCGCTCCGGCGGAAGGGTCGTCGTCACCGGCATTGGCAAAAGTGCCGTCGTGGCACAGAAAATCGCCGCCACACTCAACAGCACCGGCACCCCTGCTCTGTTCATGCACGCCGCCGACGCCATCCACGGCGACCTCGGCATGATACAGCCCGAAGACGTGGTGCTCTGCCTCTCCAAAAGCGGCGATACCGCCGAAATAAAAGTGCTCATCCCGTTGCTCAAAAGCAGGGGCAACCTCCTCGCGGGCATGACCGCCAACCCCGCCTCCTCGCTCGGCAGGCAAGCTACCCATTTGCTCCACACGCCTGTGGCACAGGAAGCCGACCCCAACAACCTCGCCCCCACCGCCAGCACTACCGCCCAGATGGCCATGGGCGACGCACTGGCTATGGCCCTCCTCGCCCGCCGCGGCTTTTCCCCGGCGGAATTTGCCCAACTCCACCCCGGTGGTGTGCTCGGCAAGCAGCTCTACCTGCGGGTCGCCGACATTTACCCCCAGAATGAACGGCCTGTGGTGAGGCCCTCCGACAACATCCACGAGGTGTTGCTCGAAATGACTTCTAAACGCCTCGGATGCGCCGTGGTGGAGTCGACGGACGGCAAAGTGGAGGGCATCATCACCGATGGCGACATCCGTCGCATGCTGGAACAGCTGAACGGAGGCGATTTCTCGAATCTCAAAGCCGCCGGCGTGATGACTGCCCACCCGAAAACCACCGCCGCGGACGCACTTGCCGTGAAAGCCCTCGAACTTATGCGCCGCCACAGCATCACTCAATTGGTGGTTATGGACGGGGAGCGCTACGCCGGCATCGTCCATCTTCACGATTTGATAAAAGAAGGGCTGGTATGAAAGTCCGCAGGTTGCCGGTTGTCAGTTGCTGGTTGTCAGTTGCTGGTTGTCAGGTGCCGGTTCTCAGTTGCTGGTTGTCACGTGCCGGGTGCAGGTTGCGCGATACAGCAATGGT
>CAZPHZ010000219.1:0-5487 GCA_964586035.1 uncultured Saprospiraceae bacterium | reverse complement strand
ATCGTTTCATTGAGATTTTCACCATTCCGCATTCTCACTTCTTTCTCAAGTTGGGGAGCGAAGATAGTAAATCCTTTGCCCAATTCACCTGACTGTATGTCGTACCGGCCAGCCTGTACCAGCGACTTCAACATGATACTTGTGCCGTTTGCAAGATTTACTTTCATCAATAATCGAAGTTGTTGCTGAGGCCAGGTCTTCACGTCTAATTTGCCTTCGATGTCGAAATAAACGGTTTGGTTACCGTTTTGATTGATGGCTTTGACAAATGTTTTTTCTCCAGGCTGGGCATATATGCCTGCGGGAAGCAGGGCCAGGATAAGAAATACGATTGTTTTGTATGATATGGTTTTCATGCGGCTACAGTTTTTGTTGTGTTCAATATATTGGATTACTGGTGGAAAGTCAAGCCTACGACCCAGTGAGTCCTTATTCGTTTAACGCGGACCTGATGGCCACCAATTTCCGGAGGAGAGAATCTAACCGTTTCAGTTGGAGCATGTTTGCCCCATCTGACCTAGCCTCTGACGGGTTCGGATGTGTTTCAATAAACAGCCCGTCGGCACCTGCAGCAATGCCGGCCTTGGCGATGGTTTCAATATAAACCGGGCTTCCGCCGGTAATCCCGCTTTCTCTGTTGGGTTGCTGAAGGGAATGGGTACAGTCCAAAACCACAGGTACTCCAAATGCCTGCATGGTTGGTATTCCGCGGTAATCTACGATTAAGTCCCGGTAACCGAATGAGGTTCCCCGTTCGGTAACCAAAACCCTGTCATTTCCGGAATTCCTCACCTTTTGCACTGCAAATTGTATGGCCGCCGGGCTGAGAAACTGCCCTTTCTTAATATTTACCGGCAATCCTGTTTTGGCGGCAGCCGCCAGTAAGTCGGTCTGCCTGCATAAAAAAGCCGGAATCTGCAACACATCCACATAGCGCGAGGCAATGGCCGCTTCCTCCACGGTATGAATATCGGTAGTTGAAGGGACTTGAAGTTTTTGACCTATTCGCTGGATTATTTCAAGAGCCGCCGTGTCGCCTATGCCGGAGAAAGAATCCAGCCGGGAGCGGTTGGCTTTTCTATACGATGCTTTGAATATGTAAGGGATGGCAAGTTGTTCACAAATTCCACTCACTTCCTTTGCGATTGCAAATGCCGTATCTTCCTCTTCGATGGCGCAAGGACCAGCTATTAGGAAAAAATTTCCGCTGTGAGCAAATTTGATTTTGGGAATTGATTCGAGGATAGTCATGAGTGGCAGATGAACTTTGAATTACCGCAAAAGTCCATTTTATACATCAAAAAAGCCCCAAAAGTCTGTGTGACTTTTGAGGCTAATGAGAGATTTCTCTCGTTAGTTAATATATTTCGGATACGAGCATTACATTCTGAATGTAAATCCGGCAGTCAAAAGCGAGATTCCATACCCGAGTTCTGTGTATACGCCAAACTTTGGTTGGACAAAGTAGGCTGCTCCCACAAAGCCGGAATAGGTAAATGTGGACTTGGGCGGATTTGGATTGTATGGTGTAGGTTCATTAGCTTTCCTATTGATGGCTTTTCCTGTTTGGGAATCAATCTCGGAGATGTTGGCGTGTGATATGCCAAACATGCCACCTCCATAGAGTTCCACTTTTTTCGTGAACTCATGGCGAAATTCTCCCCGCACACCACCGACGATGGATTTGTTCTCAATTTGAGTCAAAAGCCCGTCATCGAAAAGCCGGGGACTGGCTGTGGTTGAAGAATAACCAAAATAAGCATTCACAGTGAAATGCTTGCTGACGACATAACCCGTTCGGAGAGACAGCGCAGGTATATTTGTGGTTGCTCCATCTTTAAAGTAAGTGGAAACGATACCGAGACCGGTACTTACAGTGAATTTTCCAGCTTTTTTTGTGTTGGATTGAGCAGTGAGCGCAAAGGAAAAAAGCATCGCTCCGACGAGTGTGAGTAAGACTTGCCTTTTCATAGTTAATGTTTTTTGAAAAAATGAAATACAAAAAAGGAGGGAAAGAAAACGAGGAGCATGAATGAAAAGGCAAAATTCGAGCCAAATACGCCACGTTGTTTTTGTAAAAATTTATAACAAAACAGTTGCAGCACAGCCAGTTGTGCAGATAAGGTGCTTTGCACCAAGTCTGGGTGAAAAGCCCAATTGCAAAATTTCGCAAAGAAAAGGTATGGGTTATCCTCCGTGCCGGATGGCTACGACAGGATCCATCCGGGCGGCTTGAAGTGCGGGAATAACACCAGATATTACTCCGACCAGGACCGATAGACCAAGTCCAAAGAGAGCATTATTCATGTCGAGGTAAATAGCAAAGGGTAAAACACTCGTCAGCAGGGTCAGAACAAGGTACACCAAACCGAGCCCTAGGATCCCTCCGATGGCACATAGAATGACGGATTCGATAAGGAACTCCAGTAAAATGATAAGCTGTTTCGCGCCGAGCGCCTTTTTGATACCAATGATATTCGTCCGCTCTTTTACAGATACAAACATGATATTGGCCACGCTGAATATACCCACGAGGATGGCAAAGATTCCGATGAAATAGCCGACCATATTGAGAACGCCAAAAAACTGGTCCATCAAATTGGCTAAAATGGTGAGATTGTTAAGGGCGAAATTATCTTCTTCCTTTGGTTTTAATCTGCGAGTGGCTCTGAGTGTTCCCGTCAGGTCGTCTTTTAGTTTTTCAATACTGACTCCGGGAGCTGCTTTTACATTTACAGAGCCTCCCCAGGGGTTGTTTGTTTTTACATTGGTAAACTTCCTGGCTAATTCATAGGAGACAATGATGGCCTCATCGTAATTCATTATTTTGATGATGTCCTTGCCGGATTTCTTGAATACTCCAATGACTTCCATTTCTCTCCCGGCTAACTTAACAGACTTACCAATTGGATTCCCTAAACCAAATAGAGCCTCTGCCACTTTGTGACCAATTAAGATTTTATTGGCGCCATAATGATACTCCGTGGGTGTGTAATAACGTCCGGCCTCATATTCTGCATTGAAGAGGCGGTCGAAATCGTATGTTACAGCGACTACGAAACATCGTTCAGCACTGTTAGAGTGGAACTTGGCCGTTTTCATTCCAATAAAAAGGTGGAAGTCTGCCAAGGCTGCAGATTTTACTTTCTTCTTTATCACCTTCAAATCATCATAACTCGGACTTGGCCGCCGTTGGTACTTCCAAAAATTGGAATGAGGGTCTTCTTTCCATGGCATCTTTGACACATACACCACATCGTCGCCCAGTGCATTGAGACTGGACATGACGTTATCTTTAAGGGAATCCACTGCTGCCTGCACGCCGATTATGCAGAAAATACCAATGGTAATGCCCAACAGTGACAGGAAGCTGCGCAGTTTATTGCTCACTAATTGGTGGGCGGCCTGTAAGATACTTTCGTAGATGACGCGTAGAATGACTCTCATGAAAAATGGCGATTGTTCGAATGATGAGCGAAGATGGTATTTTATCTCCTTTATAGATAAACCATTCGATTAAGAAACGGTTTTTATCTGCCAATGGCGACGTGCCCGGAACCCAGCGTCTGGATCGATTGAGATAGCCTTGATTTCAAATTCAGAGTAGCTTGAAAAGTAGTATCTTCGCCGCATTTTCCCAACATGGGGAGCCAAGTATCGAGATTATTTGGCGATAGCCCATAACTAATTTGCAGTGGTAAAAGAGGTTTTAATAGAGGAGTTTTTCAACAGTTCGGGGCTCCGGGTGCTTTTCGACGTCCGTACACCGGCGGAGTATGAAAAGGGTCATATACCAGGTGCCGTGAACCTGCCGCTGTTCAGCAATTTAGAAAGAGCCGAAGTGGGTACTTTGTACAAAAATATCGGGAAAAAGGCTGCTTATATGAAGGGGCTTGAGTTCGCCGGCAAAAAATTGGCGACTGCTGTTGCAGAGGTTATGGAAAAGGCCCCGCAAAAAAAAGTTGCCGTGCATTGTTGGAGGGGTGGTCAGCGTAGTGCCAGTGTGGCGGCACTTCTTCAGTTTTCCGGTTTTGATGTTCAAGTGATTAAGGGAGGGTACAAGGCTTACCGAAATTTCGTCCTCGAAAGTTTCATCCACCAAAAATTGAACTTGGTGATATTGGGTGGAAAAACAGGGAGTGGGAAGACTGAAACACTCTATGTTTTGCGAGAACTCGGAGAGCAAATAATTGACCTGGAGGGGATGGCCCATCACAAGGGATCGGCATTTGGCGCTTTGGGGGAAAAGCCTCAACCGAGCACGGAGCAGTTTGAAAACAATCTATTTGATGCAGTAAGCGCGTTAAATCAAAAGCGAAGAATCTGGGTAGAAAATGAAAGCCGGAGCGTTGGCAAGAATTTCATTCCACAGGGGTTTTGGGACCAAATGCGCACCTCCATACTCGTCAATGTGGAAATGCCATTCAGCCTGCGCGTAAAAAGGCTGATTGATGATTATGCACAATACCCTTCGGAGGAAATAGAAGCGTCTCTGCTGAAAATAGAACGTCGCATGGGGGGGCAACATGTCAAAGCCGCATTGGAAGCCTATCGAAATGGAGACCTGGAAACATCTACCGGAATTGCTTTAAAATATTACGATAAAACTTACTTACACGCGACTTCTAAAGGAAAGTTCTCTGCGGTTTATCCGCTCGATATCGATACCGCGGGTGCACGGGAAATTGCAAATAAAATCTTAGACTTTGCCAATGAAAAGGGATTCTAAACTGCAGGATATAAAGCTGACACAATATAGTCACGGTGCTGGTTGTGGCTGCAAGATTTCGCCCAGGGTTTTGGATAGCATACTACAAAAAAATGCACAATCCGTTCATTTTGAAAAATTACTGGTCGGCAACGAAGAGCGCGATGATGCCGCTGTTCTCGACCTCGGCGATGGTACTGCCATCATAAGTACAACTGATTTCTTTATGCCCATCGTGGATGATCCAACCGATTTCGGGCGTATAGCTTCGGTCAACGCGATCAGCGATATTTATGCAATGGGAGGTACACCAGTGCTGGCTATCGCCATATTGGGCTGGCCCATCGACCGGCTTCGCCCGGAGGTAGCCAATCTCGTGGTGAATGGCAGCCGAAGCGTTTGCGAAACGGCCGGTATTCCATTGGCCGGAGGCCATAGCATCGATAGTCCTGAGCCGGTATTTGGTTTGGCGGTAACTGGCCGTGTCGCCATTGAAAATCTGAAAAGAAATGGCGGGGCTACAGAAGGGTGTTCTCTTTTTCTGACGAAACCCATCGGTGTGGGAATCCTCAGCACCGCACAAAAGAAATCACAATTAAAACCAGCGCATAAAGATTTGGCACGCAACAGCATGCTTCAACTGAACAACATTGGTGAAGTTTTCGGGCGCATGAAAAGTGTGAAAGCCATGACCGATGTAACCGGCTTCGGTTTATTGGGCCAACTCTGCGAGATGTGTGAGTCATCCGGTACATCCGCCATCATTTGATTTGTTTCGA
>CAZPHZ010000218.1:0-5522 GCA_964586035.1 uncultured Saprospiraceae bacterium | reverse complement strand
TCAAGCTTCATAAGTTCCCGTCTCATAGGCCGGTTCTGCGGCGTCGAAAGCAAGCGTGTCGCGGCCAATATTATCCAACTTGTATCCCGGTACCGTTTCGAGGAATGCCGCAAAAGCATCGGAATCTCCCATATCCTTGATGTAAATCTCCCTCAGGGCACTCATTGCAGCATCTGCTTCTTCGGGCTCGGGGTTATGGGAGAATACCTGCTTATAGTAATCGATGGCCGCCTGTGAGTTGCCCGAATTATATGCCACGAGGCCGAGGCGCAGCAAGGCATTGTTTACCAATCCGGAATTGGGGTAATCCATGACGAGGCGTTTTAGCGCATCGGTGGCTTGGGTTGGTTTATTGATTTCCTGATATGTAATGCCCAACTGGAAAATGGCATCGTCGGCATATTCCGATCGCGGGTAATCGTCAATCAAACTTTCGAGGGCCAGCAACTTGTCGGTGGTGTTGCCCCGCAATCCCTCAATTATGGCTTTTTGAAAAAGGGCATACTGGAAGCCGGGAAACCTCGAATGGACGGCATCGTCGTAATATTTTACAGCATCCCTGTATTTGTTGCGCTTAAAAAGACAATCGCCTGCACGAAGCGTAGCGTCACCCAATACCGATTCCTTCACTACTTTGTTTTTTATAAAACTCCTGTTGCGGCGTATGCCGTTCACGGCATCTTTGAAATAGCCCTGTGCTGTGCTGTAGTTCTTTTTCTTCAGGTAATTGTACCCCAGTAAATAGCTCGCCGTAAATAAGGAAGCCTCGTCGGGCAAGAATTTTTGCGTCTTGGCAAGCACCATGTACTGATTCAGATAGTCGATGCTGGTGTTGTAATTCTTCTGTTGGTGAGCAATGTCGCCCAACCAGTATAGCGCCAAAGTCTTGTATTCCGAATTGACGGCATTGGCCACAGATTTATCGAAATGGACTTTTGCGGATGTTGCATTTCCGTTTTTTTTGAATTGTACACCACGCAAATAGAGCACTTTCTGGTAGGCTTCTTTCAGCTTCGGGGTTTTATTGCCCATTCCTTCCAGTGTTTTGATTGCCTGGTCGTAGTTGCGGGTATTCACGAAAATATCGCTCATCAGTTCCTGTGCCTCGTTGTAATATTTGGAGCCCGGACCTATTGTCTTCAATGCGTTTAATGCGTCGCGGTCAAACCGCAATTCATAAGACAGCTTCGCATAGTTGATGAGTGCATTTTCCTGAATTTCGGGTTCGAAGGACATCTTGCTGGCGGCTGCAAATGCGCTTCGTGCAGCCTGTGGATCTTTGAGCTTCAGACGGCAGTCAGCCAAATAATAAAGGGCCGTTTGCCCAAGGGCAGAATTGACGGACGACAACTCCGAGAAATTTTCGGCAGCTTTATCGTATTTCCCAACCTGGTATTGGCAATATCCCAGTTGGTAAAATTCCTCCTCGCGCATCCGGCCATGGCTTTCTGCATATTTTTCCAAAAACGGCAAAGCGCTCTCAAAATCTCCTTTTTCAAAATAGGCTTGCCCAACCAACTGGTTCATTTCCCGCGACTTGCGAACGGTGCGGTCTTTCAGTTTAGGCACGGCATATTTTATGACCTGGTCAAAATCTCGTTGAGCGAAATAAATCTGGGTGATGTAATACGGCACATGTGGTTTGTATTCCCGGGAGCGCTCCACCAGCCTGAAACTCTTGATGGCCGAGGTGTAATCGCTTTTGAAAAATTTGCACAGCCCGTAATAATAATTTGCAGGATAGAAATACTCTGTAGGTGTGTCTTTAACTTCTCTAAAATTAGCCTCGGCCTCATTGAACTTTTTGCGCACAAAATAGCTATACCCCAATTTAAAATAAACCTCTGACCGCTGTGATAAAGTCAGGTCACGGGGTGAAATCTGTTTGTAGAAATCAATGGCTTTCTCGTATTTTCCAGCATTGTAAAAATAATTGGCCACTTCGAGCAACGCCTGGCTGGCCAGAGGATCTGGCTTGTATTTTCTGATGAAATTGATGATGAGGTCCTCCCCCTCGGGCATATCGAGCCGCACGGCGGATTTAGCATATCCCAATTCTGCCCGCATCCTGAGCAGGTCCCATGAAGGCTCGCTCACGGGTACCAGCAGGTTGATGGTTTTTTCATATTCCGTAAGCGCATAGCCATAAACGCCTTTTTGAAAGAAATCTTCCCCTTTTTTATAAGCCAGGTTGGCCTCCGTAAAAACAGTAGTTTGCTGTGCCTCTACCGGCGCCACCAGCAAACAAAGAGCAAATGCGAATATTGCACTCAGCTTATTCATAGTCGGTATGTTTTTCAAAATGATGTTCAGTTAACGTGGGTTTGAATCAAAATATTTAGCCCAAGTAGCGAAAATCGGTATGCTTGAATGGTTGGAAAGATTTAGTTGGAATTCAATTAACTTCCTGTAACATTGAAAACCCTTAAACATTTTCAACCCTCTAAATTCCAAAATTAGTCTGAATCTACCGTTTTGCTAATAAGTGCCGGCCTCTTGGCACCAAGCTGTTGTTGCGACCAAATTATGAAATTTTTTAACAGTCCTACTCCTCAAAACCACACATGCCGGGGCCTTTTATTGTTACCGGTTCAATTACCTTGTCACAATACATTTACGTTGCAAAAAAAACATTCACAAAAACAGGCGTCTTTTGTAGCACTTTAATGCTCCTCCAAAATCTACCCTGCCCCCAATTGAAGTTTGGAACGATGATCTAAAAATTGCATTCTCAGCTTATTCCCCCCCCCCGCTGGAAACTTCCGCAATTGTTATGAAACCATGATTTATTACCACAAAATCATTGTTTCTAAAGCAGTAAATAAGTCAAAAAATCCAGCTTAGCTGAAAATCGAAATTCCAATGTTTCTCGAACCGCCTCCCTCTCAACATCGAATCCATAATTGCTTCTAAGTGCATTTATGCGGCATAATTAACTATGGTTCTATCAAAAAACATTCGCACTACACAAACACAAAATACAGCTTTCCTAAAAGACTTCCTGTACGTGGCAGCCGTGGAAAACGACCTGCTACCGTTGGCTTGGTTGGACCACACTCAACAATTCCTTTTCGCCAGCCCTTCTTTTCACAATACACTTGGCATTACCGGTGAAACAGCCTGGAAAAAGTTAACCCTGGAAGCACTGCCTGCTCCCGCATCTACAATCATGAGTGAGGTTATTTCTCACGTCACCCACTCGCAAAAAAACAAGTTTGAGTTTTATACTAAAACATCAACAAACTCTTCAGCTACCATTAAAGTTGTAAAATTCGGTGGGCCGCAACATTTTGACGGCGCAATGATAACAGTTGCCGGGGGTATTAGAAAGCCCAAACCAAATTCGGTTTCCGAATATTCGGAAAAATGTGCCCATTCATCGCCAAATCAATACGATACCATCATTGGTCCTCAGCTAACAACCCTTCTTTCACACGAACTTAGGGAGCCCCTCAGAACCATTGGCAATTTTTCCCATTTGCTCGACCAGCGATGCTCCGGGCAGCTTGATGAATCGGGTAAGGAATACCTTCAATTCGTCAGGAGTGGTGTCGCACAATTAGATTCGCTCTTCAATGACATGCTTGACATGGTTCAAATTGATGAATTACACCTTCAAAAAAAAGAGATTCGAACCACCGATATTGAAACCATTTTGACAGCTGCTTACAGCAAGCGATTGGTAGATTTGAACGGTCAGTTTGCCTTTAAAAGCACCATCCATTCTTTTAGAGCTTGCCCGAACAAGATACTTTCTCTGTTTACGCATCTCCTCGACAATGCCCTAAAATTTCGCAGCCCGGAGCGGTCACCAATTATTGTGGTAAAGCTCACAGACGGAGGAGATTCCTGGCTCATAGATGTGGAGGACAACGGCATTGGAATTCCGGAAGAATATCACAAAAGGATTTTTATGCCTTTCAAACGCCTGCACACAAGAACAAAATACCCCGGCAATGGTGCCGGTTTGGCCATTTGTAAAAAAATAGTGGAACTACACAAAGGAACCATTTGGGTGACGGCCAACGACGGCCAGGGCAGCTGTTTTCATTTTACCCTAAAAAAATAAGTATGCGTTGAATCACCCACCCCAAACATACCGAAAGACCTTTTTTGCCTCACCCTATACTACTTCTATTGAATTCTAAAATTCAAAAACTATGGAACGAAAAAGCCCCGGCAATGCGGCCGGGGCTTTCACTTTTTGAGAAGAATGAATTGATACGGCAACACCTAAATTATTTCCCAAAATTCAGGATGACCTTTTCGATGATGTCGCAACACTCGTGCAATTGCTCCTCCGTCATCACGAGCGGCGGAGCAAAGCGGATGATGTTGCCGTGGGTGGGTTTGGCCAACAGGCCATTTGCCGCTAATTGCACACAAATGTCGTAAGCGGTGTGGCTGTCTTCCGAGTCGTTGATGACGATGGCGTTGAGCAGACCCTTGCCGCGCACCAATGTCACCCAATCGGACTTTTCGGCCAGAAGCTGCATGCGGTGCCGGAATAGCTCCCCAAGTGCTGCGGCATTTTCCGTGAGGTTTTCGTCTTTCACCACTTTCAACGCCTCCATAGCCACAGCACAGCCGAGCGGGTTGCCGCCGAAGGTGGAACCGTGCTCGCCAGGCAGCATGGTCATCATGATTTCGTCGTCGGCAAGCGCCGCCGAAACCGGGAATACGCCCCCCGAAAGGGCCTTTCCGAGAATGAGGATGTCTGGTTTTATACCGTAATAGTCGCAAGCTATCATGCGCCCTGTGCGGGCGATGCCGGTCTGCACTTCGTCGGCAATGAAAAGCGCATTGGCCTCTTTGCACAGCTTATGAGCGGAGGGCAGGTAGTCCTCATCAGGCACCACCACCCCTGCTTCACCCTGAATGGGCTCCACGATAAACCCAGCTACATTGGGATCTTTCAGCGCTTCGCGCAATGCTTCCAAATCGTTGTAGGGAATTACTTCGTAGCCTGGCAGGTAAGGACCGTAATCGGCGGTGGCAGTGGGGTCCACAGAAGCGGAGATGACACCCATCGTCCGCCCGTGAAAGTTTTGACTGGCGAATATAATTTTGGCTTTGTACCGTGGCACACCCTTCACCTTGTATGCCCATTTTTTACAGAGTTTGAGCGCGGTTTCCACAGCTTCCACCCCGGTGTTCATGGGCAGCACTTTGTCGTAACCGAAAAACTCAGCGATGAATTTTTCATAAAACCCGAGTTTGTCGTTGTAAAAGGCCCGCGAAGTTAGCGTGAGTTGACCGGCCTGTTCTTTCAGCGCATTCACGATGCGAGGATGGCAGTGCCCCTGATTTACTGCCGAATAGGCAGAAAGGAAATCATAAAATTTTTTGCCCTCAACGTCCCAAACATAAACCCCTTCACCCCGGGAAAGTACCACCGGAATGGGATGATAATTGTGGGCGCCATATTGGTCTTCGAGCTTCATCAGCTCTTTCGAAGAGCGCATCGTTGTATCCTGCATCATCGTTTTTTGATGTTATTCTTTTAACACTTTGGGCAAAGA
>CAZPHZ010000217.1:0-5586 GCA_964586035.1 uncultured Saprospiraceae bacterium | reverse complement strand
AAATCATTGGGATCGATGGTTTCGAGGTTGGGCCTTACCCCGACCTGTCGGTGGGTATTTTCCGTTATATTGCCGCTGATGGAAATGGGTGGATTGTCGTTTGTCAAGCTGATGGTAGAGGTGGCACTGCATCCGTTATCCCCGGTCACAGTGACGGTGTAACTGCCAGCCAAGATGTCGTTCAAATCTTCCGTTGTGTCCCCGTTCGACCAGATGTAAGTATAGGGTGAAGTGGCGCCCGATACTGTTATATCAATATCTCCGTTATTTTGCTCGCAGGTAGTTGGTGTGGTTGTAGAGGTGATGACTGGATCATCAATGGTATCATCTACGGTGGCCGAGGTTGTTCCGGTGCAATTATTTCCATCGGTCACGGTCACGGTATATGTGCCTGGGGGTACATTGCTCAGGTTTTGTGTAGTATCGCCATTGGACCATGAGAATGTATAGGTGCCATTTGCCGGCTGAACCGTCAGATCAACCGCTCCATTGCTTTGGCCGCAAATGGCGGCAGTAGTTGAGGTCCCCGGTGTTATAGTTATTTCATCGATGGTTACGCTACCCGAGACAGTACCCTCGCAATCTCCAGGCCCACTGCTGACCCCTTCCAGCGATATATTTCCCGGCTGTGAGATTTGCAACGTATATGGATTGTCAGATGTGGTGATGGGAGACTGTGCATTACCATTGATGGCGTAAACAAATGTCCATGGGGGCGTACCAGTAAAGTCGACAACCAGGTCGACCGTGCCGGGAGCATTTGCACACAGCACTCCGCTCCCCGAAAGAGTTGCCGTTGGCACCGGGTCAACAGTGATAGTGATGCACGAAGTCGTAGGGTTAGAGTAACATTGGTTTTCCACTTGCACACAGAGCTCTGTCGTGCCGGCGGTGGTACCCCAGTCTATGGAAATTTCTTCGTTGGAGCCAGTTATTGTTCCGAGGGGAGGTGTCAATGTCCAATTGTATATGGTGGCGGCGTTGGGTGGGTCGATGGAGTAATTATCGCGGTCACCGGCGCAGGCCACGAGAGACCCGCGAATTGCCCCGGGTGGATCAGGAGCTACCCCCACAGTAGAACCGGAGGTCACGTTAATGGTGTAATCGCAGACATTCCCGGCGCAGCCGTCGAGCACCATCCAATATATTTCACCGATCACAAAGTTGTTGGACGAGAGATTAAAGGGGTCCTGCGTACATTGGCATTGCACGTCCATTATCTGGCTGATGCACTGACCGTAAATGCCGCCTTGCAGACCCATGTTGCCACTTGGGGTACAATTGGACGGTACCACTTCGATGGTAATGCTGGTGGTACCCGCAAAAAAGGCAAACCACTCGTCATTATTTAATACATTCCATGGGCATCCCGGAAAAGGTTGCACCACGTTGTTGTTATTCACCGTGGCGCAATAACCATCGAGGTTTTCGCATAGTATGGGTGCTTCGGGGCAGGTATTACCAGGTTCCGGAAATCCTGGTGGGGGGCATTGGGCATAACTAGGCTGACATAAACTCAGCAGCAAAATGGTAGCAGACAGTAAATATGCTCTCATCGAATTTAGGTGTTTACAGTGTTATAGTTGAAGTGCTTCCCACAAATCAACATGCCTCGTACATCAAAGGCAGGTGTATTTTTTCAATAAGAACCTGTTATATTTTCTATTAAATAGAGAGGAATAAATTGGGGCTAAACTCTTTTTGTTTTGGGAGTTCGCGGCAGGGAAAATAAGTATCACGATCAGGTAAATAACGCGTGATCGTAGGTAAAGTCACAGTTCAGGATGGGGATTTGCAATTCAAATGACAAATAATCCGGCATTTTGGATTTACTGCTTGGCGTGTTCTCCGGGATACCCGGGCAATCATAAGTTTAGGCCAACATACAACGTAATGCCCGGTTTTTTTATCTGGAGTAAAATTGTTCAAAAACCTACATGCATAAAACGGATATTCTAACTCTGCGCATCATATATTTTTCGACATTACATCGCGAAATCGAAGAAACATTAAGCAGCTGAAATTCTGCATTCAACTAATCTTCCGCAGGTTAATTGAGATTACGAAACAGGCAATAGAATAGGTTGCGCCTTTATTAATAACATCCGGGATTATTATTTGCCACCAATAGAGATTGTTGGGCTTGAGCCCCGGTTACTTCAAAAAAAAATCCCATCTGAGTAGCGGCCGGCCCCCGCAAGGAATTATTGAGCAATTAACTCCCACACGTTAGGTATTTCAGCCATTGCGGCTTATTTTTCCAGCTCTTCAACCTATTGGTATGGAACCTTCGATATATAAAAACCCGTCCATTGCCATTTTGGGTCTCCGCGTGGACGAGCCGGTTACCATGCTCACCGACTTGTTAGTGACAGCTGTTTGCATGTATGCCTTCTTTCGATTGAACCGGTTGCCGTTGAAAGGTGCGGTGTACGTGTACTACAAGTATTTCTTTTTGCTGATGGGAATCGCCACATTGCTCGGTGGGATCATTGGCCACGGCTTCAACTATGCCCTGAACATCTATTGGAAAATCCCCGGCTGGTACGTGAGTATGGTGTCCATTGCGCTGGCAGAGAGGGCCTCTATTTTTTATTCCATGAAGCTCATCCAGCCCAAATATGCCACTTTTTTCACCTGGGTGAATTTGGCAGAATTGACATTTTTCATGGTCACGTCCGTCATTACCATGAATTTCTATTTCGTGGTGGGGCATTCGGCCTATGGCATCATGCTCGTGGTTGGCGGGTTTCAGGCGTACATCTACTACCGCACCCGCCAGAAAGGAAGTAAACAATTTTTTTACGCGGTACTATGGTCGGCCATAGGGGCCATCATCTTCCTAAACCAATGGGCCGTCAGTAAGTGGTTTAACCACATGGACATCGGCCACGTGCTCATGGCTTTGAGTGCCTGGCATATCTACAATGGCGTGAAACTCATTATTGACGACCCGGATTACGAGCTAAAAGGGTGAGGCTTAATATATGCCCGTACACCGTCCGGTGATCCAACCACTTTTCAAATATTCACAAATTACAGCAACCATACGGATTGTCTTTTCTTTATCTTTGCGCCCCTCATTTTTATAAGACGCAGCAGCGCATGGACATCAATACCTTTCGCCAGCAATTTAAGCAGCTTTCCGATACAGAGCAGGACATGTTGAAACTCTTGGCCATAGCCTATGAGCCGGTGAATCTGAGCACCATGCAAACTCTGCTCAAAGACGCCGGAGTAAGAAGGGCCAACGGCACTCAGGTGCTGGGCGCACAAATAAAGGAATACCGGGAATTGCTCGCCGGTACGGACTGGTTGAGATTGGGCGAAAAGGCAGAAATGCGGGTCGCAGCAGGCAGGTTGGAACTGGTGATGCGCATGGCGGTAATAGATGTGCGTTACAAAAAAATGGTTCAGCTCATTCAAAAAGAGTTTCCATACAGAAGCCTATTTCACATGCGGCCCTCCGGCCTGAACGCTTGTCTCCGGGAAATGCGCATTGCATTATACGAGGGGAATATGAAACATTTCGGCGAAGTGTTGCTTGATGCAGTTACCCATTTTGGCGATAAGTGGGATAAGGTCAATTTCTTTGGCGAATTTTTTAGCCCGTTCGATCCTGGCTGGTTGCGGACTTTTCCCGAAAATATTCAGGAACTTTCCATAAGTCACCTGCTGAATGTTGCTTTCGACAAACTGGAGGCAGTGCATCCTTTTGAGCAATTCGCCCTCGACGCCGGATGGATGAATGGTGAAAAAGCTGGAACATTAGCGCGGCAGGAGGTACTGAAGGGATATATGTTGCAAGGACATTTCGACACCCTGATGGCCACAATTGAAGGAGAAAAGCCGGGGTATGAAAAAATCGCATGGCAAGGTGTGGTCGCATTTCTGAAAGGAAGCGAAGAAACAGGCCTGAAGAGTCTGAACGAGGCGTTAAAACTTTACCGCAAAAGCGAACAACAACGGTCGTTATGCCTTCCTGGTATGCCCGGCCTCATCCATGGGCTTGCTATTTTAAAAAACAAAGGGGTGGGGCTGATCAAGGATGTGCATGCACTGGCTGGTTACGCCAAAAGTGGAAATTCAGGCCTGGCAATCAGCTACCTTTCGGCAGCTGCGTTTTTTCAGGAAAATAAAATCCGGGAAGCTGGGGACTTGCTCAGCAACACACCCGATACGCCGTTAGAATGGCTCTTCTTCGGCATCGTGAATTATTGGAACGAGCGTGACCTGGAACCCTCTCAGGTAGACAAACTGAAACAGTGGAAGTGGCGGGCCCAAACCTATGGCTTCCGTTGGTTAGAAATGGAGTTCTCCAGTCTGCTGGCGCATTTTGAAAAAGATGAAAGGCTGATTGATGGTTACGCCGTCCTTTCCGAAGACTTGCAAAATGGGCTGGGAATGAAGCCGCTCATGACCTTTCTTCCCCGAATACGCAAATGGGAACGCTCTCTTGAAGCACTGCGCAACTTGCGCACTATGGCACGCCGCAATGGAGGTGCCACCAAATCTACCCGGCTGGTTTGGTGGGTCGATTTAAAAAACCGTTTGGTGCAACCAGTTGAGCAAACCTCGGGAAAGGGAGGCTGGTCTAAAGGGCGAAACGTTGCGCTGAAAAGACTCAAAGAGGGCAATATCTCTAACATGACGGAGCAAGACCAGGCCGCTGCCGCAGCAGTAAAGTTTACCCGAAACGGCTTTTATGGTGCTTCGGAGTATTGGTTCGATTTTGAAAAACTCCTCCCGGCATTGGCGGGGCATCCCCTTTTGTTTCTATTGGACAATCCCGTGATTCCTGTTGAATTAACAGCGCAAAAACCCCAACTGCTCGTTGAACAAAAAGATGACGAATTCGAACTGAAGTTTTCTCACGACTTCAAGAGGGCAGGCATACAACTGCTTCGCGAAACACCCACACGCTATGTCGTATTAATAATCAGTGAAACCCATCTTGAAATAAACAGGTTGCTCGATTTTGGCCAACTCAGAGTGCCGCAGGACGCCAAAGATAATCTTATAGAAACGGTGGGAAATCTTTCAGCGTTGGTCACCGTTCAGTCTGAAGTGGGTGGCGGAGCAGGCGACCTCCAAACAATTGAAGGGCAATCGAGGCCGCATTTGCATCTGTTGCCAGTGGGAGATGGGTTCAAGCTCGAATTTTTCGTCAAACCATTTGGAGAAGGCGGCCCATATTTCAAACCCGGTGAGGGGCGCAGCAACGTCATCGCAGAAGTGAATGGCATTCCCACAAGAGCACGTCGCGATTTATCGTTGGAAATGGAAAATGTGAGGAAGGTGAAGGATGCCTGTCCCTTCCTCCAGGGGCATCCGTCTATCAACCAGGAATGGCTTTTTGACGATACCGGGGATTGCCTGAGCGTTCTGCTCGAACTGAAACCTCTTCGCGAGAGTGGGGATATCGTAATAGAGTACCCCAAAGGCGAAAAATTGCGCATCGCGGGGCAAGTGGGATTTGGCGGAGTATCTCTTGGGGTAAAGAAAAATCGAAACTGGTTCGAAGTGAGTGGGGAGGTGACAATAAATAAACACGTGTCTCTGGATTTTACGCACATCATATTCTGC
>CAZPHZ010000216.1:0-5619 GCA_964586035.1 uncultured Saprospiraceae bacterium | reverse complement strand
TTTTTCTACTCTTTTACAGTTGCGCTTACTGGCAGTAGAATTTGCAGCCAGCGGAGGTACGAATTTCGCCAGATTGGAGTTGCAGCGCAGCAACCCGGTGAAACAGGAGATTTACAACCAACTCGCTTTTGTGGGACACACAGCGGAAGAGATGGCATGCTTCGCCAATCAAATAATCAATGAATTAGGTGACCGCCTGCGTTGCCGGCAAGTCATAATTTCAGGTGGCATCGGGAGTTTCCTCGACGGGTATTATCTCATCAATAAGGTAAATTTGCCTTGCATTTACGGGCAGGCATCGGGCTTCCTGAAATATGCCCGGGGTGATTACGGGCAGTTGCAAAACTATGTGAAAGAACAGGTGGAAGGTTTGTCGCTGGCAGCAGCTTTTCTGAGAGTTAAGTAGCATTTGTTTATAATACTTCCCCATTGGAAAAGAGGGCCAGGAATGAAAGAAAAGTGAAGATGAAAGAACTCTGTCATATTATATGTTTTGGTTAGAACGGAGAGGAGGAGGACATTAAAGATTAACTACGCAATAAAATAGCTGCCGGAATAGAGCGAAAGAAATGAGCAGAAACAAAACCATATCGGGATTCTCCAAGCTTTCAAAAGCTGGAAAAATCAAATGGATCGTTGAAAATTTCTTCAAAGACCCTGAGCTCGTCATGCAAGAGCTGAAGAGCTATTGGCATCTCGATGCAGAGAAACAGCGGCTGCTCGATGGTTTTAGTGAGAACACAATCAGCAATTTCCCCATGCCCTATGGCGTAGCACCCAATTTCCTCATCAACGGAAAGCCCTTTGTGGTGCCGATGGTGACCGAAGAAAGCTCTGTGGTGGCTGCCGCCGCCAGCAGTGCCAATTTTTGGCTCAGCCGCGGCGGGTTCAAGGCGGAAGTGATGGGCCTGAAAAAAGTGGGGCAGGTGCATTTCACGTGGTATGGAAAGGCAGAAAAGTTGAATTCCGTTTTTGGGGAGCTGCAAACTGAATTGCGAAAAGACACGGCTGCCGTCACTGCAAACATGGAAAAGAGGGGCGGAGGCGTACTCGATATCGACCTCATTGACCTCACACATCTCGAAGCGGGTTATTTTCAGATAAAGGCAACCTTTGACACCCGCGACAGTATGGGTGCCAATTTCATCAACTCAGTGTTGGAGCAATACGCCCGTACTTTGGAGCGCTTTCTGGCCACCCATCCCATTTTTGACGACACGGAACGGGATGTCACCATCATCATGTCCATCCTCTCCAATTATACCCCCGGTTGTCTCGTCCACGCCTCCGTGGAATGCAGGGTGGACGAATTGGGCGAATTTGCGGGAGGAATGAATGCCACCACGTTCGCTGAGAAATTTTGCAAAGCCGTGCGCATAGCACACCACGACCCACACCGCGCCACGACCCACAATAAGGGCATTTTCAACGGCATAGACGCGGTGGTGCTTGCCACTGCCAACGACTTCCGGGCGGTGGAAGCATGCGGCCACACCTATGCTGCCCGCGACGGCAAATATCGCAGCCTCAGCAACTGCACCATAAAAAATGGCGTCTTTCGCTTTTGGCTCGACATACCCCTCGCACTTGGCACCGTCGGCGGCCTCACCAAATTGCACCCCATTGCACGGAGATCACTCGAATTGCTGGGCAACCCCACTGCCGAAGAATTGATGATGGTGGTCGCCTCGGTTGGGCTGGCACAAAACTTTGCGGCGGTGCGGTCCCTCGTCACCACTGGTATTCAACTGGGGCACATGAAAATGCACCTCGCCAACATCCTCAACCATTTAGATGCCACTGAAAAAGAGAAGAAGGCTGCGATGGAATTTTTCAATGGCAACCTGGTGTCGTTCACGGGCGTGTGCGAGTTTTTGGAAAAAATGAGAGCGCACACTACTGTATGAAAGCATCCTACCACGCACGCGGCAAGCTCCTACTCACCGCGGAATATTTCGTCCTCGATGGTGCGCAGGCATTGGCCCTGCCGCTCAATAAAGGACAGTCCATGACTGTTTCCATCAATGAAAATGAGGTGGCGGCCCTCCAGTGGCAGAGTTTCGATGAAAAAAGAGAATGCTGGTTTAGCGCAAATTTCGACCCTGAAAATTTCGACTGCCTCGATAGTTCCGATAGCACAACTGCTGCGCGCCTCCGGCAAATTCTTTGCACAGCAAAGAATTTAAATCCTGCATTCCGGCTGCCCGCTGAAAACTGCCAGGTGCAAACAAACCTGGACTTCCCACGGGAATGGGGCCTCGGCACGAGTTCCACCCTCATTCATCTCATCGCCCGCTGGGCCGAAGTGGATTCCTTCGAGTTGCAGTTTCGCACCTTCGGCGGGTCGGGGTACGACGTCGCCTGCGCCGGAGCCAACGGTCCAATTTTTTACCAAAAAAAAGATGGAAAACCAGAGGTAGAGCCATGCCTTTTCAACCCTCCTTTTTCCAACCACTTGTATTTTGTCTATCTGGGTAAAAAACAGAACAGCAGGCAGGGCATTACCCGGTTTCACAATTGGCAGTCAAAAGCAATCAGTCCACAGTCATTAGCCCGGGAAATATCTGCGCTAACCAGGGAATTTTCAGAGGCAAATACTTTGGAGGCATTCGATAAACTCATCGTCCAGCACGAGGCATTGGTGGCCGGAGCACTCAGTCTGCCGCGAGCCAAAGACCTCTATTTTAGAGACTATTGGGGTGAAATAAAATCCCTCGGCGCATGGGGTGGTGACTTTGTGCTAGCCACCAGCAGCCGTCCACCGGAAGAAACCAAGCGGTATTTCAACGAAAAGGATTTCGAGGTGTTTTTGCCTTATGACTCAATGGCACTTTCATAAAGCTAAATGATGAAGTCCTTGCCATTCATCATTTAGCATTCATAGTTTGTAAAAAATGACAAAATGGTACGATAGCCGGGTAATCCGTATCGAAGATGCCTCGGCAACTACAAAGCGGTTTTGGCTGAAAGTGGAGGGCCTGGAAAGTTTCGATTTCCTGGCCGGGCAGTTCATCACGCTGGATTTGCCCATCGGAAAAAAGCGGCTGCAGCGCTGGCGCAGTTACTCCATTGCCAATGCTCCCGCCCACACCAATGTAATTGAGTTGTGCATTGTGCATCTGGAAGGAGGTCTCGCTTCCGGCTATTTTTTCAACGAAGTAAAAGTGGGTACGGAAATTCGGTTCAAAGGACCGGAAGGCATGTTTGTGCTGCCG
The DNA here is from genome assembly GCA_964586035.1 of uncultured Saprospiraceae bacterium. Classification (GTDB taxonomy): domain Bacteria; phylum Bacteroidota; class Bacteroidia; order Chitinophagales; family Saprospiraceae; genus UBA6168. The sequence continues at coordinate 2,404 of CAZPHZ010000216.1, read as the reverse complement.
GAAATAATAGACAAAGACCTCGTGCTCATTTGCACGGGAACGGGCGTGGCGCCTTTCCGCAGTATGCTGCTGGATTTGCAATATCAAAACAAACCTCACCGCAACATTCACCTCATCTTTGGCACACGATACCGGGAGGGAATATTATATCAAGAAGATTTCGAGAAATTAATGGTAAAAATGCCGGGATTCAGTTATTCCATCGCCCTGTCGCGCGAGGAGCAAATGGAGCCAGAGGGAAAACTCTGCGACACCTGGAAGGGGTACGTTCACCAGGTGTATTTGGAAAAATATGCCAAACCCCGGCCGGATGTGCATTTTTACCTCTGCGGATGGACGAAAATGATAGATGAAGCTTTGGCCAATTTGATTGAAAAAACGGGATACGACCGTTCGCAGGTGAAGTATGAGTTGTACGGTTGAACCTGATCGGGATATTTCTGTTAATTTTGCTGACTCATTTTATAATGCAGTAAATTTTGACTTTGGACAATAGACAAAACTCGCCCGATTTTTTGCAACAATCCGAGTGCAGGAAGTTTTGAAACCAATTTTTTAAAACATTTTTAATTAGCAAGTGGAAGTCTAAAGTCTTAAATAAATACATCATGAATACATCCGCCACCACCTCTCCAGTCATGCTCTATACGGAGCAAACCCCGAATCCCGAATCGCTCAAATTCGTCACCAACAGAATGCTGTACCGCGGCACAGCCGACTTTCCGGACGAAGCCACCGCACGCGAATGGTCGCCATTGGCAGCGGGTCTTTTCGACCAGCCCTTTGTGAAAGGCATTTACATTACCAACAACTTCGTCACCATTACGAAAGAGCCAAACTATGACTGGGCTGATATCATGCTCAAGCTGAAAAGTTTTATCAAAGACTTCGTGGAAGGGGGAGGAGAAATCATCAAAGAAGGATTTGAAGAAGAGATGAAAAAGGCCGCTGCCCAACACGCCGAGGAGCACTTCACGGGGGAAGATGGCGAACTTGCCCAACGCATCAAAGAACTCATCGATACTTACGTGAAACCCGCCGTTGAAATGGATGGTGGCAACATCGAATTCAGAGCTTACGAAAAAGGCAAGGTTTACGTTTCCATGCACGGCTCGTGCAGCGGATGCCCCTCTTCAACAGTCACACTGAAGGCTGGTATTGAGGGTATGCTGAAACGCATGGTCCCTGAAGTACAGGAAGTTGTGCAGGAAATGGAATGACAGGTGCAAGCGCCGTCCAGTATTCAATTTTATTTCAATGCACTGACCAGATTTCCATCCTCGTTCGATACTTTTTCTGCGGCGAGTTCGCTGTCAATCGAATGCCGGAAGTACATCTTTCTTCGTTTAAAATTGATGGCTACTTTGCCCTGCAAGAGGAACGGGGCGCCGAGAATTCCTTGTAGATTGATATCCAGGTTTTCGTTGAGCGAATACAAATCTCCAATTGCCATTTCCATGGGAGTTTCCCATCCTCCTATGGTCATATCTTCAACTATTCCCTTTCCGTAGGTCACCGTATTCGGTGTAATGCCGGTCACCGTCAGGTTTCCCGTAACGATGATGTTCTCTGCCCTTTTGCGAGCGGTATGCCTGTTCAGCATGTTGACTTCGGATCCCGAATCGATGCCAAGGCGGATTTTCTTTTTCCCGAGCCTGGCGGTAATGTATGTCATATGCCCGCTCATTCTAAGGTTGAATGAATCCAATTCTTCGTAGGCCTCCAAAACGCAGGTCCGGCGGCCTTTTCGGTCTAGTGAGAATAGTAAAATCTGCCTTTTGTCAAAATCGAACATCACTTCCACTTCTTTCAAAACGGAGTATCCAATGATACCCGCCACCTTTATTTTTTTAAGGGTTTCAATGCTTTTTAGGTCGAGGACGAAGGCGTGCTGTTCATCGAATTTGCATTTGCCAATACTAAGATTCCTGACTTTAATATGGAGCGTCGAACAACTGTGACCGTTAATGTCCTGAATGGAGTTGGGTTGCTGAGGCAAATAGATTCCTTTAAAATATGCGCTGTTGAGCAACAAATCTGGAGAGCCGGTGTCCAGCAGAAAATTGCCGGTCACTTCATTTACGGTAGCCTCTACAAAAATGCTGTTGCCGATGAGTTGAAAGGGCACGATGGTGACTCCATTGATTGCACCTGCGGTGAATTGGACTAAAAATGAAAGTAAAGCCAAGCTGTTCATGATTCGTTTCATGGCTCAATAGTTTTGGATGTTCATGGATAAAAGGACAGTCACTATCTTGTGCTTCCCTTCTTGCCAATTGATAAAACAGGGGGTAGTATGTTGCTTAGAGTTGGAATATACTTTTTGCCGGGAGGCGAATGTCCTTGCTCGAGCTTTTTCGAAATTAACCCGGAAAGGAGGAATCATTATGAGGGACACATGATG
>CAZPHZ010000215.1:0-5653 GCA_964586035.1 uncultured Saprospiraceae bacterium | reverse complement strand
GATAACTTAAAACCGGAGCAATTCCCACTTCAAAATACCTAAGGGTCATGTATTGAACGGGGAAAGCAGGGAAAAACTCCTGTTCGTTTGCATTAAAACAAATTTTTTACTTATATTTAGCGCCGTTATCATTTCCCACCTGCCCCTATTTTTCAAATTACTAACCAAACCCTTGAAAACATGGCCTCACTTACTCCCCTTATCTGCGCATTTACTTCGCCTGAACCCTTCATTGAAGTCCGGTTTGTATTGAAAAAACCAATATCCAGGTAATTGCCCTGGCTCCCACTGTATGAACCGGCATAGCACGGTCTTTTTCATTTTAAACCAAATCAATTTGTAAAACATCTTTTTATGGACTACGCTTTCGCCCCCGGCAGAACCAGTTATGACCGATGGATGAGGCGCTTGTTTCAGCGGCGCCCGAACACCACGCCCATCACCAAGAGAACGGTGCACCGGGTGGACCAATACATCCAGCACCTCCATACCGACGCCGGAGTAACCCGCCCGGTGGGCAATATCTTAGTTGCCTCCCACGGAAGCGACCAGGGCTACATGAAAATACAGTTTGCCAATATTACGCTCAACGGTCACAAACAGCGGCACACCACTTACGAAGTGCTGGTAGAAGCCGATAGTTCCAATGTGGCTGACATTCCGGCTGATACGCGGGATGCGAATACGAAATTTCACATCAGAGGTTGTAAAATAGGGCAGGCCTACGCCGTGCCTTTTGTGCAAAAATTTAAAGCCGCCCTCGGAGGCAATGTACCGGTGACGGCTCCGAAGCACTTCCACGAGGTATGGTTGCGCAGGCACTTTGGAGTGATGGAATACCTCGGCTACGATTTTTCAGTAGTTAATCCAACGGCATTTCACAACCGCAACGCACTCATTACCGCCTTTCAAAACGCTGGGTTGCAATTCGTGGATGGCACCAACGTGCCCAACGCCAACTGGCGCCGGTGGATACCCCGCAACGTTCGGCCCGGGAAGCGCAGACTTCGCGCGACGGTAAACCTCAACCCGGCGCTCACGCCCAGTCACGGCCATGCCCTGCATTCGCTACGGCTGACTAACCGACACGGATTCCGGCACGACCGGGAAACCTACGCCTATACCATTGCCTATAGCGGAGGGGCTGCTCCACCTGCCGGAAACGCCGCCCGAAAGACGGAAATGAAAACAAATATGGAGGGGATTCCCGAATTTCAGGCGGCACACCCTTTCCCCTATTACGCGAGATACGAACTCAACAACCTCGACGATTTTGTGAACGGCTTCCACTGGCGCTTCAATTACAATGCGCACCGCCACATCATGCGCTGCGTGGGCACGCGCCACAAATACACCGTCATCATCCCCATAACCGATGACCCGGCGAACGCTAACAACTTGTTTTACAATTTTTACCCCTTTTCGGGAAATGCCACCCCGGTGGTCACACAATTGCTCGAAAATGACGCCCGTTTTTTTCTGACCGTCTGACCCTCTGGGCCAACACCGCTGAACCCTTTCAGACGAACACAAAACTGCCAATTTTCCCGCCCGCAGCGGGACCAACAACTACATCTCTGTCCATGGAAACAAGAGAAACACTGGTCGCACTCGCTGAAGAAATCGGTTCCGTCTTCGAGCCGCTGCAGGATGCCCTTGCCAGCCAAAAGACTTTCACCGCATTCATGTACGAACTGGGCTGGGACTTAACCGCCATCCCCCAACCGATGCAGGATTTATCTGCCGGGGTCACCGCTGTGCTCGATACCATCGAAGCGGGAAGTATCACCGGCGCCAATGTGGCCTCGTTCATGACAAAAATAACCACCGTGGCCACAGACATCAGGAGTCTGTCATCGGTATCGGATGCATTGCTCCCGGCGAGCGTGGATGCCACCGAGTTCAAAAATAACTTCCCCGGCCAGTTGATGCAGCATCTCGTGGTGGAATACCTGCTCGGCGAACACGCCAATTGGGGCAGACTGTTGCAAACCATTGGCATCATCCGCATCAGCTATGTGGAGCCTGCCGGCAAAAGGCCGGGGTATTTCAAACACGAAATAGCGTGGAGCGATTTGGGTAATTTTTTCAACGACCCAACGGCCATTTTTACCAATGCCTATAACTGGGGAAATTCAGATTTTAAGGCAGATTATTTTTACGACACTATTTATAATTTAGGAGAGGCCTTCGGCCTCGACGTGCGGCAGGAAGTACTGGACCCCGCCATCCACACGGCACTGAATCAGGGAGCCACGGACCCCACCAAAATTTTTCCGCTACAACTCAAATTCATTTTGCTGGAAGACAACAGTTCCAGCCTGCAATACGCCATCGGCGTGGCCATGTACCTGCTGCCCGAAACAGCCGGCGCCAAACCCGGTTTTGCCGTGCTTCCTTTCGCCGATGGCGAAATGGAGGAATCCATCGACATTGCCGAAAACCTGCAGTTGCTCTTCGACCTGAGCCTTGACCTGAACCCCGGCGTGGGCATCCTCGTGCGGCCGGGCGATGTAAAAATCCTCACCGACATCATCGGCAGCGGCGGGTTGGCACCGCCTTCCAGCCTGCGGCTGAAACTGGGCCTGCAATACGCACAAGCCGAAGGCGAACCCACAGTTTTACTCGGCCAGGCCGACGGCAGCCGGTTGGAAATCCAGTCGTTCGCCATCAAAGGCGGAGCCGTGGTAGCCACCGATGGCAAGTACGAAATCCTGGCGGAAACCGAACTAAAAGGCGGCAAAATTGCCATCAAGGCCGGCGAAGGCGACAGTTTTTTGCGAACGATTTTGGGAGAAAACGGTATCGAAGGCAACTTCGACCTGCTGCTCGGCTGGTCCAGCCGGCAGGGGGTGTACTTCCAGGGCAGCGGCGGGTTGGAAATAGCACTGCCGACCCACATCTCGCTCGGCCCCATCGAGATATTGGGCCTCACCATCGGCGTCCGGCCGGAGGCCGGAAAAATACCCATCGCCATCGGCGCCGATGTAAAGGGCGAACTGGGGCCACTCAAAGCCGTGGTACAGGGCATTGGATTCAAGGCTGTGTTTACATTCCCGCCCAACGACAGCGGCAACCTCGGCCCGGTCAATTTCTCGCCGGAATTCAAATGGCCCACCGGCGTGGGGCTGTCCATTGACGGCGGCGGCTTCACCGGTGGCGGGTTCCTGTTCATAGATGTGGACAAAGGCGAATACGCCGGGGGGCTGGAATTGGAATTCCAGAGTACCATCGCGCTGAAAGCCATCGGCGTGCTGAACACCAAAATGCCGGACGGCTCGGACGGGTTCTCGCTGCTCATCATCATCACGGCCGATTTCGTGCCCATTCAGTTGGGCTTCGGCTTCACACTGAATGGCGTGGGTGGCCTGCTCGGCCTCAACCGCACGATGGAGCTGGAACCCCTGCGTCTCGGCGTGTACGACGGTTCCATCAACAGCATCCTTTTCCCCAAAGACATCGTGGCCAATGCCACGCGCATCATCAAAGACATCCAGCGCATTTTCCCGCCTTACGAGGGGCAGTTTGTGTTTGGGCCGATGGCCAAATTGGGGTGGGGCACCCCCACCCTCATCAGTGTGGAACTGGGATTTCTGCTCGAAGTGCCCGACCCCGTGCGCATGGCGTTGCTCGGCGTGCTGCGGATGAATTTGCCGACGGAGGAGGCCGCCATTATTTACATCCAGATAAACTTCATCGCCACGCTGGATTTCGATAAAAAACAGTTCACGCTCGACGCATCGCTGTTCAACTCCCGCATCCTCACTTTCGCCCTCACGGGGGATATGGCCCTGCGTATTTATTGGGGCGACGATGCCAATTTCCTGTTCACTGTCGGCGGGTTCCATCCCTCGTACACGCCGCCGCCGATGAACCTGCCTGCGCTCAAACGGCTGGCTCTCGTCATTTTCAGCGGCAACCCCGACCTGCGGGCCGAGAGTTATTTTGCCGTCACATCCAACACGGTGCAGTTCGGGGCCAAGCTGTCGCTGCGGGCCACGGGCGGGCCGGCTGCCGTACACGGTTATCTCTCGCTCGATGCGCTCATACAGTTCAATCCGTTCAAGTTTTTGGTGGAAATAGGAGCCATGCTCGCCGTCAGTCTCTTCGGAGCAGACGTGCTCAGCGTGCGGGTTCGCCTATCGTTGGAAGGCCCGTCGCCGTGGCATGCCTGGGGTGAGGCGCACGTATCCATCAGCTTTTTCTTTTTCTCCGTCAGTGTCACGGTCAGTTTCGATGTCACCTTCGGCGAAGACCGCCGCGAGGTGTTGCCACCGGTGGAGGTGTTCGTGCCCCTGCTCGCCGCTTTCAAAAAAGTGGGCAACTGGCAGGCCGCATTGCCGCCCGGAGGCAACCTCATGGTCAGCTTGCGCGAAATACCCGCCGAAGAGCAGGCAGACAAGCTCATCCTGCACCCCTTCGGCATCCTCGAAATCAGCCAGAAGGTGGTGCCGCTCAACTTGGACATCGACAAATTCGGCACCAATGCGCCGCTCGACATCCACCGCTATTTCGAGGTGAAATCGCTGACCCTCGGTGCCGAGACCTTCGGAAAGGATCGTCTCGACGTGCTGAAAGAGCAGTTCGCTCCGGCTCAATACCATCAGATGGGCGATGCCAAAAAACTGTCGAGCCGATCGTTTGAAAAAATGGACAGCGGCGTGCGCATAAAAGGCTCCGACAAGCTGAAATCGAGCTATGTGGCTGCACTGGAAGTGGTGTACGAGGTGATTTACGTGCCCGAAAAACGGGAGCGCAAATTCTGGAAAATCGTCACGGAACTGTTCGGCGTATTCCTCCGCACCAACGCCACGGCACAGGCAGACCTGGCCTTTGAGCCGAAGCGCCCGTCGCCGCTCGATGCGCCGGAAACAAAGGTCAACCCCGAAGAATTCGTCATCGCCAACACCGACACACTGGAGGCCCATGCCGAAGACCTGGTATTCGCCACACAGGCCGACGCCGACGCCGCCTGCGCCACGCTGACAGCCCAGGACCCGGCGCTCGGCAAAAAGCTGGAGGTGATGCCGAAATATTTGATGAATTGAGGGTTTGGGGTTCAACCCCTCTCTTGTCATGCTCAAAGAGCATCTGTAAAGTCATGAAGGAAATCAAGTAAAACAACCCTCATGTCGAAGCAGATTCCCTGCAGGATGACAAAACGGGAGAAAGTCCGAAGTCCACAGTCAGCAGTGAGAGCAGCCCCGAAACCAGAAACCCGAAACCCGAAACCCGAATCCCGAAACCATAAAACTTCGAACCATGGCAATAGCCCGATACTCTTTTCTTCCCTGGTTACGCCGGGGCATCGCCAACCAGATACAGGCGGCGGCGAGCGGCGCTCCCCGTGCCGAGTTGGACGCCGTGTTGACACTGGAGACGCGCAAGGCAAAATCCGGCTCCAGCAACCAACAGACCGATACGGCCACGCAAACCCTCCGTCTCATCGGTCCCGGCGACATCACCGGCATCAACAAAAATATGGTGGTGCGCACCGAGCCGCGCAACTGGGTCACCGACTTCGAGCCCAACTATCTGGCGTTCATCGAGTTTTACGACGAAGACTTCCCGTGGCGCTACACCCCAGCCCCACCCGCCTGCCACCGCCTCCGCCCCTGAATCACCTCGCGTGTGCTGCACGACGTGGGCCCGG
>CAZPHZ010000214.1:0-5674 GCA_964586035.1 uncultured Saprospiraceae bacterium | reverse complement strand
CATGGTCGTTTATTTATTCATTGCCTGGAAACTATTCGTCTCAGCCAGCCCGGAAGAACTCGCCGACACCTCAAGATTAGTTATGGCAGACATAGCCTGGCAGGGCTGGTGGATTATCCCTTTAGGGCTTGCAGCCGCCACCATTTCGTCGGCATTGGGTTCTATCATGGTAGCACCCAGAACCTTGCAGGCCATAGCCCGGGACCATATCTTCCCAACTCCAAAGGTCAACAAATGGCTGTCGAAGGGAACGGGCCGGAGCGATGAGCCTTACAACGCATCCATCGTAACTATTGCGCTGGCTGCTTTCTTTATTCTAATGGGGGCATTGGACAGTGTGGCGCAAATTATTTCAATGTTTTTTATGGTGACCTACGGTTCGCTATGTCTCATCTCGTTTTTGAACCATTTTGCGGCCGATCCGTCTTACAGGCCGAAGTTCCGTTCGAGATGGTACATTTCTCTGTGCGGCGCCATTATGTGTTTCGGGCTGATATTTTTTATGAACCCAGGCTATGCAGTGCTTGCTATTGCACTAATGATAGGTCTCTATTTTTTCATCAGCTATTATAACAAAGATAAAAAGAGTATTGCTTTGATTTTTCAAGGCGTGATATTTCAGTTTAGCCGCCAGATTCAGGTTTTTTTGCAAAAGGCCGACAAAGAGAAAACCCGTAGTTGGAGGCCTTCTGCCATTGCCCTTTCTGAGACTTCGTTCACGCGTCTCGGGCTGTTCCACCTACTGAGGTGGATAGCCGATAAGTATGGCTTCGGCACATACATTCATTTAATAAAAGGCTACCTCTCACGTCAAAACAACCAGGAAGCACTTGTTGCAAAAGAGCGCATAATCAAGATGGCGGAAGCCAGCAATAGCAACATTTATGTGGACACTCTCATCAGCCCTTCTTATACTTCGAGCATTGCCTCGGTGGTGCAGTTGCCTGGCATGGCCGGCACTGAGAATAACTTGCTTCTTTTTGAATTTTCGCAACAGGACCCATTCAATCTTCCCGATATTGTGGACAACTACGGGCTGATAAGCTCCGTCGATTTCGATATGGCCATTCTCGCAAGTACAGACCGGGGATTTGGATTGAAACAACAAATCCACATCTGGATTACTGCTGCAGATTACCAGAATGCGAATCTGATGATTTTGCTGTCATACATCATTCTCGGCCATGACGACTGGAAACATGGCGAAATAAAAATATTTGCCGTCTTCCCCGAAGATGAAATTGAGCGGGAATCCGAACGGCTCTTCGAATTGATAACGGATGGCCAATTGCCTATTTCTCTTAACAACATTCAGGTGTTGGCACGCAAACCGGAGATGGAAATCCGATTTATTATTAATGAAAAATCTCAGGATGCCGGCCTTACGGTAATTGGATTTCGGAGCGAAACCATCAAAAAGTTCGAAACTGCGGTTTTTGAAAACTGGAACCTCCCTGGCAACATACTGTTCGTAAATGCCGCAGAAGAAAAGGAGATAAAGTAAGAGCAACCTGATATCATCTACCCATCGCAAATTCATTTACTCTGAACTTGCGTGCCCCATTTGATAAATTAATTGCCACCTCCCCAGCTACCAGTTGATTTTGTTTAAATCTACATGGTCTTTCACCAGTTCGATGGCGCGTTTCACCTTACCAACGGTTTGCAGATTTATTTTGATTTCCATCTTGCTGATTTGCACCGCGGTTCCATAAGTGTCGAGTGGTGTTGTGATGAGAGGGATATTGTGTTTGAAAACGAAATCTTTGTGCGAAAAATCGTCCAAAGGTTTCTCAAAGCGCCCATCACCGGTAACAACAATGCCGGACAAAGGCTGCTCGAATTCTTTGCTTTCATGCTGATTTATAATTTGCTCAATCGAAGAATTTAGCCTGTTTTTACTCACCACGAGTAGCACGCCTTGTTCCTCTTCGAAATTGTGGTGGGAAATCAGCGAACCTGCGACCACATTTTCCACCAGGTTGTTCAGTCCCGAAGGATTGGCGATGACTTTGCCTTTAATAACATTTCTTATGGAATTGAGTAGCGGATACATGAGCGTTTTGTCGTAAGGAATCGTTCCGAGCAGAGGAATGCCCCACTGCTTCAGTTTTAGTCCGACATAATGGCGTACCTTATCAATCTTCTCCGGGTGTACCTTGTTAATAATCACACCGGCTATTTGAACGTCCTGCTCCCGAAATAGGGAAAGGCATAGGTTGATGCGATCAATGGTAAATCCTACACCTCCTTCAACAACCAGTATAACCGGAGCCCCAATCATCTTTGCCACATCGGCATTTGATAAATCTACAACGCTCCCAACGCCAGTGTGGCCAGTTCCTTCATATACCACTATCTCGTATTCGCTCTCTAATATTTTGGCAGCTGATTGGATGTTCTGACGATAGGGATATTCATCGGGATTATCCAAAAATCGCTGTGTAGCACCATGCCCTAAAATTACCGGACTATGTACCTTTCCCACAAGATCGAAGTTCATCATCGTGGAAAAGAGAAGCGCGTCTTTATCCACCTGCAGATTTTCAAAATCGACAGCACCCTGACCAACGGGCTTACAATAAGCCACCCTATTGCCCATTTGACGGAAGGCTTCAACCAAGCCCAATGTGCAGGTGGTTTTGCCCACGTGTTGGTTCGTTGCAGCAACGTATAAATGTTTTGTCATGACTACATTTTTTTTCTGAATGCCAAATGTATCCAAAATTTCCAATCGTAAAAAAAAAGAAAACCCGTTGGACTTGTCAGGAGGTCAAACGGGTCAGTTTTTAAAACCTAAGGAAATTCAAAACGCAAAATTATTTTAAATAATAAGCCTCGTCAGCAGGCCGCAAAGCTCTCTTCATCCACAATGGCCGCCTCAGATTCCCCGGGCCGGGGGCCGGACGTGTCATGGCGAGCCACTGCCGGTAAACTTCAAGACTTTTGTTGGTATCCACGAAAATGTCGCCGTAACTATCTTCTGCCCGGGCCTTTTCTATGCGCACTTTCTGGTGCCAGCAATGCATGCCTGAAATGGGGTCGGGATGCACTGGGAAAGTGATATTTTGGTGAACACCTCCGTCGCTCCAGAAGATGCGGCTACTGTCTTTGTCGCCACTCTTGAAAGGGTTGATGCCTGCCAACTGTTTCATTTTCCAGCCGCCATTTCCATCCGAAGCTATGTTAACGGTAGCGGTACCCCAACGATTACCGTCGGGGTCTTGCGGCCGCCGCCAACGGCCAAGGTGGTGAGAGCAAGCCACCACGCCGGGTTTCATTCCCTCCGTCACCCAAACCTTGTCTACGAAATACCCGATGTCCGTGTTTATGCGGAGTAAGTCGCCAGTCTTTACGCCAAATATATTCGCGTCGTTCGTGTGCATCCAGATGGGATTGCGATTGGCAATTTCATACAACCATTTTGCATTGGCACTGCGCGAATGAATTAGTGTGGGCAGCCGGAACGTGGGCACAAGCGGGTATTCGCCTTTAGAGCGGTCCATGTTTTCTTCGTGAATATGGCTCTTAATATAAGTGGGAATTGCATATTCTGGCCATTTCCAGTCCACCATCGTCTGGCTAAAGAATTCGTTTTTGCCGGAAGGTGTTGGGAACCCTTTTACTGCCTTGCCGCCGCTCATTACCCCGATGGTGTTGCCGTTCTTGGTGATGGCACCTGATTCTTCATCGGGGGTGGAGCCTTCCAGTTCTTCCATTTTCAGCGGCTCGGTGTTCTTTTCGTAGGTCGAAGTTTCTACATGAAAAGCCCCGTATTTGTGCATGTATTCCAGGGCATTCAGCCCCTCCTTTTCAGCAGTTTCCTTCAGCCCAGGTGTGTGCTCGAAAATGTATCGGTAATACTCGTCCACCGTCACTTTTTCGCCAGTCCGGTACGGTGAGATAAAATGCTGCCGGATGCCGAGCGAGCCATCGGGGTCGATGCGCCAGGAAAGCTCTATCCAAAATTCATCCTCTTCCCAAACTTCGCCGGGATTTACTTCATGAGTAAACGTAAATTTCCGGCCATCACGCCGGGCCTTTTCCCGCAACACAGGCTGGCGAAAAGCTATCCATTTGCCAGCATGCGTGGCATAACTGTTCAAGTCATGCCTCTCAGAGGCGAGACCCATCGGCAGTACATAGTCCGCAAAATAGGCAGTCTCATTCCAGGTTGGTGTAAGTGCAGCATGAAGACCAAAGCATTTTGGATCTTTAAAAGCCTCCATCCACATGAAACCGTCTGGGTAGGTCCATACTGGATTGAAGACGCGCGAGAAATAAACATCCATGAATCCCCGGCCTTCTTTCAAAAAATGTGGCAGAAGGAAAGACATTTCAAAATAGGCCAATGGATATTCTTTTGGGAAATGAAGTTCGTTCCAAAATTTCTGAGCAGGTGGATTGTCGAAGAATTGCGGTTTGAACTTGCTCCACGAGTTGGGTGAAGTGCCGCCCACCGTGCCGACCGAACCGGTGAGCACGTTGAGAAAATGCAGACACCGCGCTACCGCCCAGCCTCCGAAGTTACCACTGCCGGCACTGCGCCAGTTGTGGGTGGAGAGCCGACTGCCGGCCTCACCCACGATTTGCGCCACACTCCTGATTTGAGCAGCGGGAACGCCGCTTTCCTTTTCGGCAAACTCCGGCGTGTATTCCGCATAAACTTCGATGAGCGCTTTTATAAAAAATTCAAAAGTGCCGGGCTTGTCCGGATGCATCTTTTGCATGTACTCGTCCCAGTTGGTCCATTGTTCGATGTACTCCCTGTTGTACAATCCTTTCATCAAAATTTCCCTCGCTACCGACAGCAATACGGCAGCTTCGCTACCGGGATAGGTTGGCATCCATTCATCCGCCATGCTTGCGGTGTTCGAGAGGCGTGGGTCGAGGACAATGAGCTTTGCCCCTTTCATTTTACCCTCCATGATGCGCTGTGCATGGGGGTTGAAATAATGCCCGCTTTCGAGGTGGGCCGAGATGAGAAGGATGGCCCTGGCATTGGCATGATCGGGTGACGGCCTGTCGTGGCCGTACCAAAGTGCATACCCGAAACGGGCACCCGAAGAGCAGATATTGGTGTGGCTGTTGTGGCCGTCGATGCCCCAGGATTTCAGCACCCGGTCCATGTATCCTTCGTGACCTGGCCTGCCAACATGATAAGCTATTTCATTATTCCGGCCCTCTTTCAGCGCCTTTCTAATGCGGCCAGCAATATCGTCCAATGCATCGTCCCAAGACACGCGCTCCCATTTACCTTCCCCTCGTTCTCCCTTTCTTTTCAAGGGGTATAAAATGCGATCGGGGTCGGTAATCTGGTTGATAGTGGCGGGGGGTTTTGGGCAGTTGGGGCGCCGGCGGCCGGGTTGGCGGACCTGGTTTTCTGGCAGCTTTGCCGGATGGGCCTGGCCTTTTCGCTGCCGGTGACGATCGGGGTGCTGATTGCCGCCGGCCTCCTGGCGGCCTTGCTGATGCGTTCGTAGGTTTCCCTGCTCTCACGGTCGGTCATGGCAATCTTCCAGAAAAAGCGGGACCCCATCCTCGATCGGGAAGCGAAGCTAGAGCGGGAGCTGGCGGAGGTCAAGGCGCGCATCCGGGAGCTGGACGCCACCCTGCGCAGCGAGGCCGAGGCGGCGCCGAAGATCGACATCTCGAAGGACGAGGGCCGCTTCCG
>CAZPHZ010000213.1:0-5711 GCA_964586035.1 uncultured Saprospiraceae bacterium | reverse complement strand
ATTTATTTTCTCAGATAGTATGGACCGAGCCGGTATTCCCGACACCTGGGCAGGGAGTGACCGTATTTTTCGATGCCACGCAAGGCACGGCAGGTCTCGCAGGATGTAGTTGCGACGTGTATTTGCACACAGGTCTCATTACCAACCAGAGTAGTTCCGGTAGCGATTGGAGGCATGTGGTGACCTCTTGGGGTGTGGCCAATGCCGCCTGGAAAATGACTCCTGTAACTGGGCAGCCCGATGTGTATAGCTATGACATCACACCCACCATTGTGGATTATTACGGCGTCACGAGTCCCAGTGAAGAAATTCTGAAATTGGCTTTTGTTTTTCGCAATGCCAATGGTTCGTTAACCGGCAAAGACGACGGTGATGCAGATATTTTTTACGACGTTTATCCTGATGATCCATCTCTAACGGCCACGCTGATTAGCCCGGCAGATGATGTGGTATTTACTTCCATTGGAGCTGTAATCCCCGTGAATGGTGCATCTTCGCAAAGCGCAAGTTTAACTTTGTTCGACAATGGCTCCTTGCTGTCTTCCACTTCAGGCACCAGTATGGAATACAACCTGCAAGTTACTTCCGGAGGTACCCATCTTGTAGAATTTTACGCCATAAGTGGTCCCGATACTTCGGTACAATCATTTACCTATGTCGTTCCCAATGAAACTGTGATACAAGATTTACCGGCAGGTACAGAACCCGGAATTAATTACCTTGGCGATACAGCAGCCATTTTTGCATTGTATGCCCCTGGCAAGCAGCACGTTTTTCTCATCGGTGACTTCAACAACTGGCAATTTCACACAGATTTTCAATTGAAACAAACACCCGGTGGCGGAACTTGGTGGATACAGGTGGATGGCCTCACCCCCGGGCAATACTATGCTTTTCAATACGTGGTGGATGGCAGTATTCGAATTGGAGACCCGTACAGCAACATCGTCCTCGACCCGTCAAACGATGGCTGGATACCTGACGCATCCTTTCCTGATATACCCCAATATCCAACCGGAATAACGACTGGCATTGCCTCGGTGATGCAGCCTGGTGCACCGGCTTTCAATTGGCAGGCAGCTAATTACCAGCGGCCGGAGCAGGAGAATCTCGTCATTTATGAATTGCTGATGCGCGATTACTTGCACGAGCAAAATTTTCAGGCATTGACGGAAAAGCTTGACTATTTGCAGGAATTGGGCATTACCGCGGTGGAACTCATGCCCGTAAGTGAATTCAACGGCAATTCGAGTTGGGGCTACGACCCGACCTATCACTACGCTTTGGATAAATATTATGGTACTCCCCAGGCTTTCAAAACTTTAGTGGATGCCTGCCACCAGCGTGGCATCGCCGTCATTTTGGACGTGGTTTTCAATCATGCTCATGAGCGGAATCCTTTGGCCATGCTTTATTGGGACAACGCCAACTTCCGGCCTGCTCCTGATAATCCGTGGCTAAACGTTACCCCAAAGCATGATTTCAATGTCTTTTTCGATTTCAACCACGAAAGTCAAGCGACAAAGACTTACGTTGAGAAATGCCTCCGCCACTTTTTAAACGAATACCGCGTGGATGGGTTCCGGTTCGACCTCTCAAAAGGATTTACGCAAAATAATACCCTTGGCAATGTTAGTGCATTCGCACATTACGATGCATCGAGGATAGCCATTTTGGAAACCTATGCCGATGCCATTTGGGCAGCCAGCCCCGGTGCATACGTCATTCTGGAGCATTTTGCAGACAATTCCGAAGAAAAGGAATTGTCCGGTTACGGGATGATGCTGTGGGGAAATTTGAACCATGAGTACCTGGAGGCAGCCATGGGATATTCCTCTAATTTAAACTGGGTGTCTTATAAGGCCAGAGGCTGGAACGAGGCACATGTCATCGGGTATATGGAGAGCCACGACGAGGAGCGAATGATGTACAAAAACCTGCAATGGGGCAATTCTTCCGGTGGTTATCATGTGCAAGACTTGTCAACGGCGCTCGATAGGGTAGAGCTGGCCAGCACATTTTTCTACACCATACCAGGCCCAAAAATGTTGTGGCAATTCGGGGAATTGGGATACGATTTTTCCATAAATTATTGCACCAACGGCACTGTAAATGACAATTGCCGCCTGGACCCCAAACCCGTCAGATGGGACTATGCAGGTCATGCTGCCCGCCTGGATGTGTACAACGTTATACGCAGTCTTTTGTATCTGCGCAATAATTATCCCGTCTTCCAAACCACAGATTTTCAACTTAATGTCAATCAATCTGGGAAGGCCATTCACCTGAACCACCCCTCGATGAATGTGACAGTTCTCGGCAATTTCAGCGTCGAAGCTCTCAGCCTTGACCCTGCGTTCCAACACACCGGCTGGTGGTTCGATTATTTTTCAGGCGACAGCCTGATGGTATCTGACATAAACGCAACTGTGAGCTTGTCACCGGGAGAATACCGGCTCTATACCGATGCGAATATTGGCACTCCCGAATATTATACCAATACCACGGACCCAACGCTGCCGCCGGTTTTGAGCGTTTTTCCAAATCCTTCCACCGGGTTTTTTACCGTGTATTTGCAGCTCGAGTCTGCCGCTTCTATCGAGGCCGGTCTATTCGATTTGCAGGGGCAAAAGGTAGCTTCTCTTTTCCGGGGTGACCTACCTTCTGGTCAATTTTCTTTCTCCAATCTTGAGCCGATCGCGGCGGGAATGTACTTCCTGCGTCTTCAAAAAAATAATGAATTTTTTACTCTTAGAGTCGCTATTGTGAAATGATTGGCTCCTAAGCTTCTCTTCGTCCCGATAAGGCCTGTTTATGGCTTGGCGTTTGGCCAAGCCTTGCATTTTTCTTGGCTTTACTGCCCATTATCTGTGACAGGGCAACCGGTGAAAAAGGAATAATTATTGCTACATAGAGTGTACCTGCCGAACTATTGCATTTCCGGTTGTGACGTTATAAATGAAATCCAAATTGGAGGCTATTGAGTAATAGGTTGAGCCCGGCAATCTTCGATTTTGGATGGAGATGGCTTGGAATAATTCTTTACGCTGGCAGTATCTGTAACTTACACATGACAAACTAAGAGAAAGCATGAAGAACCTCCTGGAGATTTCACATATAGTGAGTAAAAAGAAGGTGCGCAAGATTGAAATCTTGGATTCTGCGTTGCTCGATTCTAAAAGCAGCAAATTCGCAGACTTTTACGACTCTCTCATGTCGGGCAAATTTAAAAATGACCGCGACGCCGCAACCCATCTTTACCAGTGCAGCCCTTCTCACGATAAATACCGCCAATTAAAATCCCGCTTCCGCCGCAGGCTACTCAATACCCTGTTTTTTCTTGACATGAACATGCCCACCAGTTCTACTTACGACAGGGCATATTACAGTTGCAACAAAGACTGGACTTTGGTGAGAATTCTATCGTCGAATGGGGCGATGCAAACAGCAGCGGATTACGCAAGGCAGATATTTACCATTGCCTTGAAATTTCGTTTTGCCGACATCGTGGTGAATGCAGCACGTTTTCTTCGTCAATCGGCAGCTGAAGAGGATAACGAGAAGGACTTCGAAGAATACGATGGTTATGTGAAAGAGTTTTCGGCCATCCTTGAAGCCGAAATGCACTCTGAAAAATTATTTCAGAAAGTGCTGATGAAATTTCGCATTCCCAAAGCTGAAATCAGCCAAAAACTCGATGCCATTAACGAATGCTGCCAGGCATTGGTTGAACTGTCGGAGCAGCACCAGTCTCCGGTAATAGTTTATAATATGTACCTGGCCTGGGTGATTCGATATGAAATGCAGCGCGACTTCGTTGCCATGCTCGAAGTGTGTACGCAGGCTGAAAAATACATCGAAGACAATCCGCTTTATTACCAGGATGATATGCTGGCCACATTTCAGGTGAAAAAGATGTCGGTCTATCTGCACCAGCGAGATTTCAAAAATGGAAAAGTCAACGCTGAAAAATGCCTCCAATCATTCAAAGAGGGCAGCGAAATCTGGTTCCACTTCATGGAGTATTACATTTTACTGGCATTCCACACCGCCAATTACCTCCATGCGTTGGCTATTTTCAACAGAGCCAACGGTCATTCGAAATTTAAAAAACTCGGCATAGAAACCCGTGAGCGATGGAAGATTTATGGGGTGTACCTCCATTATTTCCTCGACGGCGATATCGATGACGATGAGCAACGGGTGCATACGAAAAAGGTCTTCAGATTGAAACGCTTCCTAAATGACCCCATTCTTTACCCGCGTGAGCAGAGAGTTTTTACCGTCCACCTGGTAACGGCCCAAATGCTGTTTTTTCTCAAAAGGAATGGACAGGGCGCATTGGAGTGCATTGAGCGAATGCGTATTTATGCATACAAACAACTGCCGGAAGAGGATAACTACCGAATGGTTCAATTCCTCAAGTTGCTTTCACAATTGGGCAAAGC
The DNA here is from genome assembly GCA_964586035.1 of uncultured Saprospiraceae bacterium. Lineage (GTDB taxonomy): Bacteria > Bacteroidota > Bacteroidia > Chitinophagales > Saprospiraceae > UBA6168. The sequence continues at coordinate 1,263 of CAZPHZ010000213.1, read as the reverse complement.
GAAACTCAAAATTGAAGAATTGCAAGGCCATAAAAAATATCTCAAGAGGCTTATTGAAAACCAGTTTTTCTATCGTGGCCAGCTCAACGACTGGGAAATAATACCGTTCGAAAAACTCTGGGAGCATGTGCTCGAAAAGCTCAAATAGAGGCTTATTCCTTACTGTTTCATGATCTTCTGGCTCCAGCTTTTCCCATTTTCACTTACTGTGAAAAAATATATCCCTGCCGGAAGGCCGGTCACGTCGAGTGTGCGCCCGGCTTTACCGCTCATCTCCATCGTTTCCTGAAAAAACTGTTTTCCCGTGGTATCTGAAATGCTGATATTGAGCTGATGCACTGCTCCTGCTTCCCAATTCAAATATAAAGCCTCGTCAAAAGGATTTGGAGTGAGGAAAAGGAGAGAGAACCCCGGCAACAATTCCTGCACCTCCGTTATGCTGATCACAACGGGCATCGAGATGGCCTCGCACCCGCCTTCGTTTGTCACCACGACCGTGTATTCCCCACTTTCAATGGCCGTGAAATCCGCCGAGGTGGCTCCGGCAATGATGGCGCCATTCAGTAGCCATTGGTAACTGGAATAACCTCCGCCGGCATGCAGGATGGTATCGTCTTCTACAGATATGACCGGAGTTGCAGGATTATCGAATTCCGGAGTTATGAGGTAGTCTTCCACGAAAGAGCAACCTTCGTCCGTTGTAATAGTCACGGTGTAGCTGCCTTGTGCAAGTCCTGTTCTGTCGAAGCCATTGAAGCCGTCGCTCCAAATTGCAGTGGAAGGTTCCACGGCGCCGTTCAAGGTCAGGTCTATGGCACCGTCGGCGCTGCCGGGGCATGACTCCCCCGTGACCACAGCTTCCAGTGATATAGTGGAGGCAACGATGTATGTTTCTACGGCAGAGGCACCATTGATAGCCGTGATAGTGACCTGGTATTCTCCTGCCGAAAGGTTTTCCCGGATGGAACCAACACCGCCATCACTCCAAACTAATAATGGGGACGGGGTAAACGAAGAAAGGGTGATGATAATAGCGCCATCAGCATCTCCGGGACAAGACACATCGGTAACATCAGCGGTGTAATTCCATTCGAGAGAGGTCTCAGTGACCCTGTAAATATTTCCGTCTGCGTGGCCCGTGACGAACAATTCACCGTTTTTGTTTTCTCCGAAGGAGACAAATTGAAAATCTAAGAGATTGTTCAACTACTGTTCTATACATCCGCCTTGAGCGGCGGGAGTGATGATAGCGCTCTAGATTAT
>CAZPHZ010000212.1:0-5727 GCA_964586035.1 uncultured Saprospiraceae bacterium | reverse complement strand
CAACCCCTATCTCGCCACCACAAATTTCTTTGCACGGAAGCCCTCTGGCGTGCTCACCGAGAGGAAATAGGTTCCAGCTGCCAAATTCTGCACGTCGAAAGAGTAAGTTCCCTCTTTAACGTTTTCCAGCTGATGTGTTTCAACCAAACGACCCATGAAATCTATTACCCTCACGTCCACTTCGGGGGCGAGGTTTTCGAGCGACAGGGAGAGTCTGACCACATCGGATACCGGGTTGGGAGCCAATGAGATTTTGCTCTTGTCCAAAGGCTCTTTTGTGTCGGTGTATCCGTCGAGGTGCATGCGGATGACGCCTTTCCAGTCGCCATTCCAGCCAAGAGTATAGAAACGGTCGGTGTACACAGCTTCGCCCAGCTCACCTGCAACGGGGTCATCACCACCAAAAGCATATTGAGGAGAGATACCAATAGCGGCATTAAGCCCATCGTATTGCACCATTAAGAGATATATTTTATTGGCGCCCAAAGTGACCGGCTCATCGAAAGCTACCGTAAGCATTTGATAAGGCTGTTCGGTGCCATCGAGCACATAATCCACAAAGCCGGCAGTTACAGCACCCCCTCCATTCTCATCGAGCGCATCATAAGTATCGGCATCCGGTGGTACTTCACCATTGCCATCGGGATCGGCATCGTACAGGCGGATTTGGAAAACATCCGATTCAGGGTCTCCGGTATATAAATCGCCGGGATTGGCCAATGAGAAAGTCATATGAGTAGCGACCTGTTCCTGGTCGCCTGTTCTGTAATAATTCCCGAAATCATACCGGTAACCGCCATCTATGAATCCTTGATCCCCCGGTGCAATCCAATCAACAATATCGTTGTTGTCCTGAGCATAGGTATAGTCAGTAACGACAAATTTACGTTCAACTGTAATGGGATCATTGGAATTGGAATAGGCCACATTGTACTCTCCCACAGCTTCTGGCAAGTATGGATCCGTAAATGTCACAGCATTAACAGTTAATGGACCAACATCCGTCAAGTCCTCGTTTAAAGTAGTTGTCACGCCATTCGGGTCGGTGATATCTGCCGTCAATGTAAGACTTGGCAGTGTATCGGCTGCGTTGAGATTGGTATAAGTGATGCCTATATCTGCCAACGGCACAATGCCGCTCTGAGGAGTATGATACGAATATGCATTGAGAGGAGCGCCAAATGGCCTTACCTCAAAAGTAGCTGTAATATCTGTACCGCCATCCAATTCGGTGATGATGATTTCGCCATCGTCACGTGTAACGAAAATAGCCGGGATATGAACTGCATCGGCCGAATCGGCACCTGACATGCCTACCAAACCACCTCCATCGGCATTGTACGTATGATTCACAATGATGGCACCTACGGCACCTGCGACTTGAGCATTATAGATTTTTGTACTGAAAAAACAGCCTCCTCTTCTAATGAGGGCAATTTTACCGGTCATGTCCGTAAAAGCGGGTGTACAAAGTAGTGAATCTCCCTGATTGCCGAGTGAATCAGTAGCATACGCCCAATCTAATGGAGCGCTGACTGTCTGTGTCAATGTGTCTCCAAAATCCGCCATCGAAGAATAGTCGTAAACACCTTGGTAACCATTGGTCGCATCAACACTAAATACAACGGGAATGGGTGAGGTGTTCGGTATCTGGGCCATCAAAGAAAAAGTGCCCAGAACGGAAAGAAAAAGCAAGGAAGTAAACGTTTTTTTCATACTAAAAGAAAGTTTTGTTAGATAATTAGAAGTTTAGGAATGGTGAAGTTACGGAAGATTTGGGTTTCCATGAAATCAGGCATTGGTATTGTTACAAATTAATGCCTGCACAGCAACCTGTTCTCTAATCGTCATCACATCATTCAAAAGAATTTCTGGCAGTTGACAATTCAACAGTTTACCCCAATTGGGGGGTTGTTTCAGATTTCTGAAATCATCAAAGAATGCCAGTTTAAAAGCAATGAAAGAATGAGTGAAAGAATCACTCTCCAGCAGCCGCCTCTGCGGCAGTTTGCTGGTTGATAGCTTCGAGTTCTTTGTCAATAAAATAAAGGCTTTGAACACCGTCGCCGATGAGGTTGATCCGGTCGAGCACGTTGCGCATCATGGCTTCCTCCTCTCGCTGTTCGTCGATGTACCATTGGAGGAAAGTCTGCGTAGCGTAGTCGTTTTCCTCAGTAGCCAAGGCGACCAGGGTATTGATACTTTGCGTCACTTTTTGCTCATGCTCGTACACCATCTTCAAAACCTGCTGGATCGATTCAAAATCGTGGGGGGGCTCTTTAATGCCGGGGGTTCGCGCCACTCCATCGACGTCGCTTAGGTAGTCAAATATCTTGATCATGTGCAGGCGCTCCTCTTCATACTGCCTCCTCAAAAACTGGGTGCACCCGCTTAGGCCCTGGCTGTCGCACCAAGTGGCCATAGATAAGTAAAGAAAAGAGGCATATCCCTCAAATGCTATTTGCTTGTTGAGGGCTTCTTCCATTTTTTTCGAAATCATAAGTAGATAATATTGTACTTTAGGAAAGTAAATCGCAAGTTAGCGCAATTCCTGATTCTGAAAAAATCTATAGAAAGTATAATTGCCAATTCTGATATAGTTTTACGTGCGCAATAAATCTATCGGACAAAATGGTTTAGAGTTGAGTTCATAACTGCTGGACTTCCTAAACCCTGTCAGCCTGAAATTCCAATTACGCCCGCGATACGATGCGAAGATATAGCCTCCACTCTTTTTCCAGACAATCAATTGATTTCAGATTTTACCAAAAAAACAGGGCAAGATGAATGATATAGTTAAAAAACCGAAAGTATGCGTCATCGGCGCAGGGTGCTCGGGAATCACGGCAATAAAAAACCTCGTCCAGGCTGGCGTGGAAGATGTGGTATGCTATGAAAAAGGGGATGCCATCGGTGGGAATTGGCGGTACACTGCGGGCGAGTCCCATTCGAGCGTGTGCGAAACAACGCATATCATCAGCTCGAAAACCATGTCGGAATACCTCGATTTTCCCATGCCCGAAAGTTACCCCGACTACCCTTCGCACCGGCAGGTGCTGGCTTACTTCGAGGACTATGCCCGGCATTTTGGCGTGGAGAAGTACATCCGTTTTAAAACGGAAGTAAAGAAAGCCGAAAAAACAGATGAGGGCAAATGGCGGGTAATACTCGCTGATGGTGAGGACCGTGTATTCGACTATCTTTTGGTGGCGAATGGGCATCATGCTTCGCCCCGCCATCCCGATTTGCCGGGTAAATTCACTGGCGAATACCTTCATTCCCATGCCTATAAGACCAGCACACCTTTCACCGGTAAACGGGTGCTGGTAGTGGGCGCCGGCAATTCTGGCTGCGACTGCGCCGTAGAAATCAGCCGGGTGGCGGAATATGTGGCCATCAGCATGCGGCGGCCCTATTATATCGTGCCGAAATTCCTCATGGGCAAGCCCACCGACACCTTCAACGGGATCATGCTATTGGTCCCCAGAGCATTGCGAAACATGCTCCAAAGGTTCAGCCTTTGGCTTCAGGTCGGCGACTACAGGGATTATGGCCTCGAAAAACCGGATTATCCCGTGACCAAATGCCACCCGGTACTCAACTCCGAGTTGCTCTATAAAATAAGGCATGGCATGGTGCATCCGCGCCGGGGGATAAAAGAAATACGTGGGGAAAAAGTCATTTTCTCCGACGGCAAATCTGAAGATTTCGACGTGCTGGTAGCTGCCACCGGATACAAAATCAGCTTCCCGTTTTTTGAAAAAAATATGATCGACTGGGAGGAGGCAGCTCAAATCCCTTTGTACCTCCGGATGTGTCACCCGGAACACCCGGCACTGTTTTTCATTGGCTTACTGCAACCGCAGGGATGTGTCTGGCCACTGTCCGATATCCAATCTAAATTAGTGGCGAACATCATCGCCGGGAGGGCGGAACTTCCGTCGGACCTGTCGCAAAGGGCAGTGAAAGAAACGGATGCCATCACGCGTGATTTTCTGGCCGCAAAACGGCATAGCTTAGAGGTACATTTTCAGCCTTTTTTCAACAAAATCAAAAGACTGGTGCCGGCGGATGCGCCGGAATGGATAACCGAAGTACAGCGCTGAACAAGTGTGATTTACCGCGGGGTTACAACTGGCGCATCACCAAGGCGCCAAAGAATGACAACGCGGAGCCCTTTCTGGTGTGGAAAAATCAAAATAAAAAGCTGAGTATTATTGTCTATTTTTGCCACAGGTGCCACTATGGGAAATGCCGCAATTGCATCATTCAGACATCAAACAAACAGGTAAACGAACGATATGGGAAAAGTCATCTCACTGTTGAACCATAAGGGAGGCGTTGGGAAAACCACCAGTGTTATCAATATCGGGGCCGGTATGGTGGCATTGGGCCAAAAGGTTTTGTTGGTTGACCTCGACCCCCAGGCCAATCTATCTGTCTCATTGGGCATCCCCCGCCAGCCCAATACCATTTACGAAGCATTGCGTGGAGAATCGGAGATAGAGCCCTATACCCATAAGGAGAGAATGGACGTGGTAATGTCCACGCTCGATTTGTCCGGCGCAGAAATGGAGCTCATCAACGAAGCTGGAAGGGAGTACATCCTGCGGGAATTGTTCGAGCCGGTGCGGGAAGAATACGATTTTATCATCATTGACTGCCCGCCGTCGTTGGGACTTCTCACGCTGAATGCCCTTGCCGCAAGCGATTATGTTTACATTCCCCTTCAAACCGAATTCCTTGCACTGCAGGGTTTGGCCAAAATCAAACAAGTCATCGACAAGGTGAAGTTCCGGCTAAACAAAAGGCTGGAACTTGGAGGCGTTATTGCCACAATGTTCGACAGCCGCAAAATTTTGAACAGGGATGTAGTGGAAACGATTAAAAAGTATTTTGGCGAAAGAGTATTCGAAACGCTTATCCGCGACAATGTCGCTCTTGCCGAAGCTCCCGCTCAACGGAAAGATATTTTTGATTACAGCCCCAATAGTTTAGGAGCCCAGGATTATATGAGTCTTTCTCAGGAGATACTCCAACGGGTGGAATCACTCGAAAAGGCCGGCGTCTCGGAATGAGTTTGTTCTAAATTTAGGACTTTAGCGTTTTAGCTTTCACCCACTTAGCCAATGCACAGAATAAACAAATAAATGGTTTGAGTAAGAAGAAATTCACCACTGGACTCGATAGCATTTTCACCCCCGAACCCAATGCGGTTACCGGGCGGGGGACTGCTTTTTTGAGAAATCCATTCGAGCCTGACGACAATAATGGCGAAAAAGCCCCCAAACCCGTAAAGCGTTCGTCCAGGAAAAACTTTACTACCGACCTCGACTCCCTCCTGGAAGAAGCACTTCAAGAATCTTTCGATGAGCAAATGGAAGCCTCCGCTTCATCCGATTCGAAGGCTCAGGTTTTTCATAAACAAGCCCCTCGCAAACGGCACATCAGTGGCCTTGACAAACTCATCCGAAGCACTGTTGAGTCCAGCGAAATGAAAGTAGAGGAAAATCCGGCCGCTGGCAGGAAGCGCCTTACTGTGACTTTTGAAAAAAAGAAGGTGGAGAAATTGAAGAAAATTGCCCGCATCGAAAAGTCCTATCTCAAAGACATCCTCGGCGACCTCGTCGCAAATTTCATCAAAGAGTACGAGGCTGATAAAGGGGAGGTAGATTAGACGGTGGGCGATAGACTTGAAAATGGCAAACCAGCGGCTTATTATCCTTT
>CAZPHZ010000211.1:0-5741 GCA_964586035.1 uncultured Saprospiraceae bacterium | reverse complement strand
AACGTCTGGGAGTGTGTGACACGCACAGATTTGCCGTAGTACAATCCACCGCACTCGATTTGGCTAAACATCGAGCGTGGCCTTGCGACAAGATGGCGTTCCGTTCGAATGTTGCGGCTGCACTGGAAAGCCGTGGCCTCTGTTGCAGCTTCCGTGGCCCTGCTTCTTTCGGCTGCTCTTTTATTGAACAGGCCCAAGCCGGCAGTCGATGAAGGCACTATAAGTTATTCCACGGAATCGGTAGACCCCCTTCTGATGAACAATGACTGGGATGAAGACGAGTCAGCCTTTCAGGATTTCCTGGCGATTTGCGAAACGAAAAAAGCCATCTGTTCACAGCCAGGATTTCAACAACTCCGAACCGACTTAGAGGAGTTGACCAATGCTAAACTGGCAATAAAAACAGCCATAGGCGGCTATGGCGCAACGCCTGAACTGGTATTGCGTATCAAAGATATTGAGCTGGAACGAAACGATATAGTCAAGAAAATGATGGTCATGTTGATATGATGTTTTCACAAGACACTACTAAAATGAAAAGTATCTTAAGGATTTGTACTGCTCTTTCTCTGCTTTTGGCGGTTGGCACCGCCGGTGGGCAAACTATGCTGCAAGTGGTGACCAAGACGATAGAAAAAACGATTCCTTATAAAAATGGCCACGAGGTAAACATCGAGGGGGAAAAGGCCGAAATTATCGTGCGCACCTGGGAGAAAAACGAGGTGCGGGTTCTCCTCGAACTGATTTCCAAAAACGAATCGAAGAAATTGGCAGAGGACGACCTGGACCGCATGAATTACTCGACCGAGCAGCACGGCAACATGATATACTTTCGCAATTACATAGAAAAAAAGCAGGACGGAAAAATGCCATCGTCCGATTTGAAAGCCATTTACACCATTACGCTGCCTGCCGATTGCCCGGTTTATTTAAAGAATAATTTTGGGCTGACTTATGTCAGCGATTTGTCCAAATCGCTGAAAATTAACAGCGAGTTTTCGAAAATAAATCTGGAGAATCTGCGCGGTACCATTGGAGTATCATCCCGCTTCGGCGACATCGATGGGCAGCGTATAGATGGAGATGTCACTATGACGACCCGCCGCTCTAATATCACATTGCATGAAATCAGCGGGAATTGGAATATCAACGCGCAATACGGCATCCTCAAGTTTTTCACCAACCCAAGCCCCGAATTGCTCAGCTTGAACATCGACGCCGAAAAATCCGACGTTTATTTTTTCGACCCCGAGCCCAAATCCTACGGCTACTCTCTCACGGCGCATTACGGCACCATCACCGTGCCGAGCGATTTGAAATTCAACTATCTTGAAAATTCAGACCTGCTCAAGAAGGCCATTTTTTCTTCCAAAATAGGTAAATCGAACATCTCTATTAAAATTTCATTTGGGGACATCGTCATTAGGAATCCATGACCTTTAAAGCTTTTTCAGTCTATTTACCATGAGATGGGCGGCCCGGCGTGAGGCACCCTCGTTGCCAAGAAGTTTAGTCACTTCTGCATAATCCCGTTGTATGCGTTTCCTGGTTTTCGCTTCCAGCAATTTATTCAATTCTTTGCTCAAATGCTCTACCGTCAGATGCTGTTGAATCAGCTCGGTCACTATTTGTTTGTTGGCAATCAGGTTTACAAGTGAGATGTATTTCAAATTCTTGCTCACAAGCCAGCGGGCTAAATTATAGGAGAAGCTGTTCCCACGGTAACATACTACCTGGGGAACACCGAGCAAAGCAGTTTCAAGGGTCGCCGTGCCGGACGTGACCAACGCTGCTTTGGCATTCTTTAAAAGAGCATAAGTTTCATTTTCGACAATGGCTACGTCAGGGTGCAACAATAGAAACGGCTCGTAAAACGACCGGTCGAGCGATGGAGCTCCGGCGATGACGAAGATGTATTCGGGGAAATTGTTCGCTACCTCAAGCATAATTGCCAGCATACGGCGCACCTCTTGCCGGCGGCTTCCGGGCAGCAGGGCGATGATAGATTTCCCTGCAGGCAGTTGGTTACGTGTGTGAAAGTCTTGAGGTGATACGTAAGAGGTCGTGACGTCCAAAAGCGGGTGTCCCACATAATCCACTTCCACGCCGTATTTTTTATAAAAATCCTTTTCGAAAGGGAGGATGACGTACATCCTTTCCACGGCATATTTGATGATGCGTACGCGGGAACTGTGCCAGGCCCATAACTGCGGCGATATGTAATAAAAAACCCGAAGGCCTTGTTTTTTCGCCCATTTCGCCATGCGCAAATTGAAGCCGGGATAATCGATTAGGATAAGTACATTGGGCTGATAGGCCAATATATCCTGTTTGCATTCGTACAGATTGTTATAAATGGTTCGCAGGTTTTTCACCACCTCCCAAAATCCCATAAAGGCCAAATCCCTGTAATGCCTGACCAGGGTGGCGTCCGCAGATTCCATGAGGCTGCCACCCCAGCAACGAACGTTGGCGTCCTCATCCTCCTGGTGAAGCGCACGGATGAGATTAGAGCCGTGGAGGTCTCCCGAAGCTTCGCCTGCTATGATGTAGTATTTCATTACTTGCGATTGCAATGTGAAACGACTCTTACCCGAAAACGCCGAAAGAAATTCTGATTCGCTTATATTGGCGGCGCCAAAAAAAGCACAATATAAAACCAGCAACATGCAAAGTAAAGAAGTCCATTATTCCGACTACCTCCAGCTCGATAAAATTTTAAATGCACAGCAATTGGAAAGCGACCTGATGGGCGCTCACGCCCACGATGAGATGCTCTTCGTCATTATTCACCAGGCTTATGAGTTGTGGTTCAAACAGATACTTTTCGAAATCGAATCCATCGGCTCCATCATGAGTAAGCCCGAAATCAACGACAATTCACCTGACCTGCAAACCGTTGTCCACCGCATGAGGCGCGTAGCCACTATCCTGAAAGTTGCGGTCCATCAGATTGACATCATGGAAACGATGACACCCATGGATTTTCTCGATTTCAGGGATTTTCTGCGGCCTGCTTCCGGCTTTCAAAGCTGGCAATTCAAGATTACTGAAGCGCGCCTCGGCCTGAGGTATACAGAGCGCTATGCACAGGAATATTACATTTCGCAGTTGCGGGAAGAGCACGTACACCTTATCAAGGCCTCTGAAAAGGAGCCTTCCTTACTCGACCTCGTTAACAGCTGGCTCGAGCGCTCACCGTTTTTCGACAATGCGGAATTTTGGAAGAATTACAAAAGCCATACACCTCCCACTCCTGGCATCCATCCGTTTTGGGGCGATTACAAAGCGGTTTATTCCAATAGTCTGAGGGACAACGAAAAGTTCAACCTGACTTCCTTCGACGACACTTTTTTTGCCACGGAAATTGCTGATGGCAGGCGGCTGAGTCCGAAAGCATGCCGCGCAGCACTATTCATCAATTTATACCGGGGCTACCCAATGTTGCAGATGCCCTTTCAACTGCTGAACCTGCTGCTCGAAATCGACGAACAACTCTCCACGTGGCGTTACCGCCACGTGAACATGGTGCAACGAATGATAGGAACCCGCACTGGCACGGGGGGCTCATCCGGTAAAGACTATCTCAAAGGAGCTTTGGACAAACACTATATTTTTCGGGAAGTGGCGGCACTCACGAGCTACCTAATCGAGCGCAAGAGCCTGCCAAAGCTTAGCAAAGAATTTGAGGCAGCACTCGGGTATTGAGCAATCAGAAAATGTATTTTCCAAAAATCCAAATCCACGCGGCTACCCAAATTGTGGTGGGAATGACGATACCCCGCATGGTTTCTGTGGCACGCCTTTTTTGATAAAACTGGAGCGCCAGTGCATTCATGCCAATGGCCAAAATCGAAAGCGTACGCTCACGGAACATGGGTCGGAAACCCTGCGTACTCACCCATCCGAGACTTTCCAGCCCTTCGAAGATTCCGTAAAATATGCCAAAAGCGAGGATGGGAAGAAGGATGGCTACAAGCAGTCCAAGTGAGAAGGAATTTTTGTCAAACATGATTCTTTGATTTTAGAAAAATCAATGGATGAGTAACTTGTTACCGGGGCAGGCGAAGTTGATCCGGTTGAGGTGGGTTTAACTCAACCCCCCAAATCCTCTCAACGTTAATTCGTAACCTTCCAAAACGAAACAAACCATTATTGGTTACGATGGTTAGCTTCCTTCTCAAATTAATTTGGAAGAACGGCTGATTCCAAAGACTTCAACTCCTCGATGGCATCGTATTTCGTGAGGTCGTGTCCAGAAGGGACAATCGAGACATATCCGTTTTCCAATGCCCAAATGTCGGTGTCTTTACCGTTGTCTTCGTCATTGACGAAATCCCCGGTAAGCCAATAGTACTTTTGACCTCTTGGGTCTATAGATTCTACATATCGCTCTACCCATCGTGCCTCGGCCTGCCGGCATATACGGCATCCTTTTATTTCTTGGCTACTCACATTTGGTATGTTTACGTTGATCAATTTGCATTTGGTCATTCCATTGGCCAAAACGTAGCTGATGATTGTTCGGATATATGGCTTACAGCTTATAAAATCAGCGTTCCAGGAATAATCGAGCAAAGAAAAACCGATAGAATAAATGCCCTCCAATGAGGCCTCCATCGCAGCCGACATTGTGCCGGAGTAAATGATGTTGATGGAGGCGTTGGAGCCGTGGTTAATACCTGAAATGCAAAGGTCCACTTTTCGGTCTTTGAGCACAATATGTTTGGCTAGTTTGACGCAATCTACCGGAGTTCCCGAGCATTCCCAAGCTTCTATGGGGCCAAAGGCGTTTACCTTTTTCAGGCGCAAAGGGTCGGAAATTGTGATGGCGTGTCCCTGCCCTGATTGTGGTGAGTCAGGGGCTACGACGACGACCTCACCGAGATCCCCGGCAACTTCTACAAGGGCTTTGAGGCCGGGCGCAGCCATTCCGTCGTCGTTGGTGATGAGTATGAGTGGTCTTTGTGTCATGGTTGATATTGAAAGTGCGGCAAATGTAAAGAATGCGCTCTTGGCCCGTTCTTTTTTCCTGAAATTTGGGCCGCGGCGCAAAACAAAATTCCCGGTCATACGCTATTATGTTTGAACAAATGGAGCGTTGACATTCTCTTTTTAGCGCTTATTTATCAATCGTATGACTAATCAAATCGCAATACATAATACGGCATGGAGAAAAAGAGAAATCTGATAAAACGGGCAGCCATTATTACCGGCGCTCTCTTGGTACTTTTTATTGCAACTCTTGCAGCTATTCCTTATTTTTTCAAGGATGACATCGTGGCTGCCGTGAAAGATGCTGCCAACGACAACCTAAATGCCCGCGTAGACTTTAGGGACGTAGATATTTCCCTGCTGCGCAGCTTTCCCAATATCAGCCTTAGACTCGATGATTTTGAAATAACTGGGGTGGACGAATTCGAGGGGCGGAAACTGGCCGGATGTAAATCCATAGTCCTTGCGATGGACTTTTGGTCCGTCTGGAACTATGGTGAAGTTCCGCTGCAATTGGAGTCCATTGATATAAAGAGACCAGAGGTAAACGTCATCGTGCTCAGCGATGGCAGGGCCAATTACGACATTGCCAAGCCCACCACCGATTCAACCTCAGAAATAGCATTTGAAATAAAATTGCAGAGCTACGGCATTGAAGAGGGCCAGCTTCTTTTTGACGACCGTAAAAGTGATACGTTCTTAAAAGCAGTGAACCTCAACCACACGGGAACAGGTGACTTTACGCG
>CAZPHZ010000210.1:0-5841 GCA_964586035.1 uncultured Saprospiraceae bacterium | reverse complement strand
CGAATTCAGAAACTGATGCGTCTTCATTTTTACTGCTTGCCTCGAATTGGCCCTTTCCAAGGTATTTAATGAGTAACTCTTTACCATTGGCCAACTCCCTGTCACTCACATTAGCCACTTTAAACGGACAGGTTTTATAGAGCTCATCCTCTCTGAACCTGTTTTCTTTGAAATATAGGATGTCGATGCCTAAAGAATCCACCACTTTCTCCATCAGACTTCGGGATTTCAAGATTTGCATCTGCCGGTTCAGACTGCCCCGGTTGTTGAATGGCAGACCAGTAATTATGGTCTCCTCCGGGAGTTGTGAAGTCTGGCTTTTTTCTTCATCGACGATAACGGTTCCTGTTACGCTCCACTGCCGGGGAGTCTTCATCAGGAGGTATTGTGAGAGCAAAAGTGCAATCACGACTGCAGGGACATACCAGTACCATTGGCCTAAGCATTTCCAGAAGAAATTTACATTGAAAACTTCATTTTTATATTTGCTCATGGCGCAAGTAATTTTTCATAATATATAAGTGACCGTGTAAATGTTCGCAGCAGGTCATGGTGTGCGGGTTAGTGTGATGAGAATGGTGGCCAGTGAAGCTATCACTCCTGAAATTGCAAGTGCCCGTGATACAGGGTCTTGCAGCAGTTTGGCTTTTTCTTTCAGAGGCTTCACATATATCACGTCATTTTGAGCTAAATAAAAATATTGCGAATCGAATGCCCTGGACGACGACAGGTCCACTTTGCCGAATTCCCGGATCTTCCCATGCTCCCTTATTATTAGAATATTTGCTCTATCGGCATAATCCGTCAAATCACCAGCAATGGTCAGGGCTTCAAGGATCGTAAATTTCTCGTCGGAGAAGGTGTATATCCCAGGCTTTTTTACCTCACCCATCACGCTGACATGAAGATTTAGAAAACGCACTTCCACGACGGGGTCGCGCAAGTATTTCAGCAATTTGTTCCGGATAGAGTCTTTTGCAGCCTCGCGGTCGAGGCCCTTCACCTTTATTTTTCCCAACACTGGAAATTCGATGTCGCCGTCTTCCCCCACGAGGTAACCTTGACCAATAAATGAACCGTCTAAGCCGCGGCTGGAGATGTTTTTATTGAAAACTTTTGCAGCTGTTGAATCAAAAGTGGAAACGGAAATTGATAGAATATCGTCGACCTGAATTTTTACCTTGGGAGCATCTTGAACGTATTGTGCGTTGAGGAATTTCGTCGCCGATTCATCCTGGAAATTCAACATTTTTTCATGAGGGATGCAGCCTCCCAGCATTACCCCTGCCAGACTGATGATGGTAATCCAATATACTGAGTTAGGAAAGTATCGCATGGGTTTTTTATGGTTTGACCAACTTATTTCGGTATGCAAAAGCAGTATTCAAATACCTCGTGAAGGAAGTGTTTGAAGAATATCTATTGGAAATTGGAAGGAATTGATTCCAGTTGTTTTTTTGTTTTATTAGTTTTGATAACATCAGGCTTTTTACTTTCCCGAGTCCGGCCACGGAGGAAGAAAATAAAGTAGGGTAACCCTGCTATTACGCTGAGCATTGCTATTGCATTAAGAGGGTCGCCAGGCAACAAAAACAGAGAAAAAACAATGACAGCGGATTGCCAGCCAAACAAAAGCAGGCATATATTTTTTGCTTTTAAACCCCGACATGCAAGAACGTGGTGTATATGCGTTCGGTCGCCTTTGAAAGGAGACCGTCTGCTCCATAATCTTCCCAACACGACCTTGACCATATCGGCAAGTGGAACAAAAAGGATGGCGAGAAAAAACAGCGGGGAGACTAATGTTCCTGTATTTTCCTGCACTTTTCCGCTCAAAAAGGTGATGCTGAACCAAGCCAGCATGAGTCCAATAAAGGTCGAGCCATTATCTCCCATAAATATGCGGGCTTTGCCGAAATTGAAACAAAGGAAACCTATCAATGCGCCTGCAAGGGAAATAGCGAGGATTGCCAATTTTGCATCACCCCAGGCTGCAAAAAGTCCAAAAAAAGTGAGCCCGCTGATGACGCCAAGGCCTCCCGCCAACCCGTTGATGCCATCTATAAAATTGTAAGCATTTAATACCGCAACGATGAAGAATACGGTGATAAGGTAGCTTGCCAGTCCGGGCAGGGTGCTTTCCATGCCTGGGAGCGTGGAAATTTGAATTCCATTGAAGAAGAGAAGAGTTGCTACAGCAACCTGAATGACTAATCTTCTCAACGCCGGAACACCGGAGAGGTCATCTTTCACCCCGGCAAGAAACAGCACAAGTGATCCGGCAAACAGGTAAAGCAAGTCGCTGATGAGGATTATGTATCCCGCCAGAAAGACAGTTATCCAAAAAGCAGAGAATATTCCTGCGCCGCCTAAAGCGCATACCATTTCACTGTGCTTCTTTATGCAATTGTTGGTGTCATAAAGCTGCTTTCTTTTAGCAATCGCAATGACGATTCGCGTCAGCGTGTAGCTTGCCCCAATGGAAATCAATAAACCAGTCAGAAAGTAAATAAACGGATTCATTTTGTCGGGTCGATGCGAGAATTTTTAGAACTCGGGATTTAGAAAAGGAGTGTCTTGTATGAGCTTAAGCGTTTTTTTATGCTTGGACATTTCATGCAGCACATCAATATGCCGTTGCCTGTGGCAGTCGGTGCCAAATAAGTCTATTAGTCCATTCTTGAGCAGGCTAAGCGCGAGAGTTTTCACCCTTTTGCCGTAATGCCCGGAAATAGACATGATGTTCATCTGAAAAAGGCACCCGAGGTCTTTGAGCCGCTGAAAGTCCTCGATATTTTGATAGTATACGTACCTCTCGGGGTGTGCAAGAATTGGTTTGTATCCCTTTATCTGCAATTGAAAAATGGTATCGTGAACATCGGGCGGAGAAGAAAATGTAGATAGTTCAATCAGTACGTAATTGCCGGAAAACGTCAAAAGGCCTTCTTTTTCTATCGTATCGATAAAGCCATAATCAACAAAGTATTCAGCAGCGCAGGCCAACTCCAAGTCAAGGCCGGCGGCATTTGCCGCTGATTCTACTTTTTCAAAGCCAGAGAGAATATCATCTCGCGTGTTGGGGAAATAGCCTGGACGCACATGCGGAGTGGTGATAATTTTCCGGTAGCCCAATGCCGAAAATCCACGCAACAAATTCATGCTGTCCTCCAGGCTTTTTGCTCCATCGTCAATACCCGGCACCAAGTGCGAGTGCATATCTGTATGCAGAAATCCAAATTTTCCAGTGGAAGAACCAACTGTTTTTTTGCTTAAAAAGCTGAGCATTTGGGAGAGCAATGGTCAGATTACTGACATGGCTTCGCCGTTGATAAGTCGCAACCTATCAAGACGTTGAATAACAAATGTTTTGCTGAACCGGCAGCATGTTCCATAATGTAGAACACAGTAGTTCACTGAGAAACAGGCCCACAATTATTTGTAATGGGATAGATGGTATCAATAAGATACCTGAAGATATATAGTGCTGTTTCTCATAGTGTTTATTTCTTGCTTGTTCATTTAGTCAACGGACAAAGATATTTTAGTGGTGCAGGGAGCATTTGCTATAAATACCTGCATATTTACATGTTTTCTCACGCGAGAAGAGGCCAGCTAAAATTCGATGTTTTCTCAAAAGACAATATTGCAACGGAACAATTCGGGCCCGAAAAAGACCTGAATATCCATTGAAATAGTGGTGTTAAAATGAAGAGACAGTTCGTCTTTGTGTGAATCTATCAGATGGGTAAATGCAAATGGTTTTTTCTGAGTGTCAAATTTATAGTAGTGTTTTACTGAGCTCTTTCTCACTTTTTAGAAGGAGCGGCATAAAGATAGTTTCTTTCACTGCAAACAAACAACTTACAAGTGGTAAAAATCACATAACCGGTTGTTTTATGTGTAAATGGCAGTATTTCTTCTGCGGGACACATTTACTTTTGTGCATTTTTTATAAGCGCCAGAGCAATTAGCAGGAATACAAAGTTTGGCAACCAGACGCCGGCGAAGGCGGACAAGGACTCGTTGGTGGCGAAGGTCATTGAGAATTTGGCCATAAAGATGAATACGGCGCCCATACCAATACCTAAGGCGAGGTGTAACCCCATGCCTCCCCTGACTTTTCTGGAGGCCACGGCCATGCCAATAACAGTGACTATCAGAATGGTAAACGGGTCGGCTGAGCGGCGGTACAACTCTATTTCATACACCTTAGTATTACCAGTACCGCGCAGCTTTTCTTCTTCGATAAATGTGCGGAGCCGGGTTGAAGGTATCATCTCACGGGTATCGTCGTAGCGCACAAAATCCTGAGGCGTGATGGCAATGGTGGTGTCGAGTTTTTGATTGGCACCCATTACGATTTTTTCTTTTGTACCGTTGTAGCTATGGATTTCATAGTTGCTCAGTTCCCAATGGTCCGGCGGGCCTTTCCAGCGAGCCTCTTTGGCTTCAATGAACCAGGCCAGACGGTTGTCCTCAATCCTCTCCAGCCTGAAATTGCGACCCACGGAGTCGCGCTTCCAATAGTCACGTACATATACTTTGGTGCCTGGAGCAATGAACATGTGCACATCCCGGGTCTTGCCCTTGTCGCCCTCTTTATATATATAGGAATGGAAAAAATTTAGCCGCGTTTTATTGCTGTTGGGTATCACGAAATGGTTGAGCATAAGATGTGTCAGGGCAATAAGCCCTGCAGCCATCATATAGGGCCGCATGAGCCTCCGGAAACTTATCCCTGCGTTGAGCATGGAGATAATTTCTGAATTGTAAGCCATCCGGGAGGTGAAAAATATGACTGAAATGAGTGCGAACAATGGCCACAACAGGCCGTTGATGAAAATGATAAAATTGAAGTAAAACTCTTTGGCCACTACCCAGGCAGACAACTTTTCATCGATAAATTCCTCCACATTCTGGCTGAAGTCGATGATGACCGCAATCAGCGAAAATACGAGAGCCGTAAACAGAAAGGCGCTCAAATACTTTTTGATGATGTACCAATCGAGAGTTTTTATCATGGCTGGGCCAAAAGTATAAAGTTTAGCCGTAGAACGATGAACCGGAGCAGGGCGCAATTCATTTGCTTTTCTTTAGGTATCCTTCAATATCGCAAGCTGACTTCATTTCAGTTTTGAATCCGCAATCTCAATGAGTTTGTAATGCTATCTTTCACCAGCTTAAAACAACACCAGGAATTTCAATTACAACATCCATTCGAAGATGGAGCTGAGCTATAATGACATTGCCTTTCAGGGGATTGACTTCGTCACCGTTTTCATAAGAATATTTCGAGCTATTGAGAATCAAATCAAAAGCGGTAGAAATACAAATGCAAAATATTTAGTCGAGCGATTCTTTAGCATATTTATGTACATTTGGTTTAAAACAAACCATGCGATACCTCCTCCCATTGCTGGCCGTGTTGTGTTTGCGCTGTGCGCAAACCGGCGGCGAAAAAAAGACAGCCACAGCCGGTCCGTCGGATTCCACCGCCGCTCAAAGACCAAACATTTCTTCTCCGGCGGCCCTGCCCGATTACGATACCACCGAATGGGCCGAACTTACGCAACTCGATCCGAGCATCCTGTTAGACCTGCGGTATGCGACCACCAACAATTTTGTGAAAGCGCAGATGTACGATTGCGGCCGCTGCTTTCTACGCCTTTCTGTGGCAAAGGCCGTGGTGGCGGCCCACGGGCAGTTGCAAAAACAGGGGCTGGGCCTGAAGATGTTCGACTGCTACCGCCCCCGGCCCGTTCAGTCGGCCCTCTTGACAATGGTGGCGTGACCCCGGCACGTCACACATCTCCGCCGAGGCTACCTGCGCCGTCCGTCCAC
>CAZPHZ010000209.1:0-5850 GCA_964586035.1 uncultured Saprospiraceae bacterium | reverse complement strand
AACTATTTTCGTTTTGGGTGGCAGCCTCGGGGCAAGAACGCTGAATGAGGCAATGGCGGCTGGCCGGGTTTTGCTCGAAGACCATAAAGAAGTACAGCTACTTTGGCAGGTGGGAGGGTTTTATGGCGATACTTATCTGGACTGTAAAACTGCTGGGCTGCTCAACGTGAAAACGCAGGTCTTTATCGATAGGATGGACCTGGCCTATGCGGTGGCAGACCTCATAATCGGAAGGGCAGGAGCGCTGACTATTTCGGAACTATGCCTCGTTGGCAAGCCCGCGATTCTGGTGCCTTCGCCCAATGTGGCCGAAGACCATCAAACTAAAAATGCCCTGTCTCTCGTGGAAAAAGATGCAGCGCTGATGGTGAAAGATGTCAATGCAAAGGAAGAGCTATTATGGTCGGCAATGGAGGTTTTGAAAAACGGGGAGCTAAGGCGGAAATTAAGTAGAAACATCAAAGCTTTGGCGAAGCCAAATGCAGATTCGGAAATTGCAAAAGCGGTGCTCGAATTGATAAAATGACTTTGAAAAGAATAGCCTGCGGCGAATGAAGATGGACCTCGGTAAAATAAAGAAACTCTACTTCCTCGGCATCGGAGGAATCGGAATGAGCGCATTGGCGAGGTATTTCAACACACGGGGATGCGAAATTAACGGCTACGACAAAACGGAAACAACCCTGACCAAAAAGTTGGTCGCCGAAGGGATGACAATTCATTACGAAGAAAATCCGGCGCTTATTCCCGCGGACATAGACCTGGTCGTGTGGACGCCCGCAGTGCCACAGGGCAACCTGGAATTGAGGTTCTTTCTCCAACACAATATTCCTGTGAAAAAGCGGGCGGAAGTGCTGGGGCTGATAAGCCGGAGCCAACGAACCATCGCAGTGGCTGGAACGCATGGGAAAACGACCACCTCTTCCCTCGTGGCCCATTTGCTGCATACGGCAGGGGTATATTGCACGGCTTTTCTCGGCGGAATAGCCAAGAATTTTAGCTCCAATTTCGTGGACGGAGATAGCGATTGGGTGGTAGCTGAGGCAGATGAATACGATCGCAGTTTCCTTCAATTGTCCCCCGAAATGGCAGTGTTGATGAGCGTGGACCCTGACCATCTGGACATCTATGGAGACGCCATGCAGATTCAGGAAACGGGATTTAAAGCCTTTCTCCGCAAAGTAAAGACCGGCGGGAAAATATTTTTGAAATCAGGGCTGGAGCAATCCTTCGAAAACATGGCCTTCCAGACGTTTGGCTTGGAAACGGGGCAGTATCGTGCGGAGAATATCCGCGTGGAGGACGGCTGGTTTGTTTTCGACTTCAGAGCTCCTTTGCCACGATCAACCGGTGCGGTACTTCCAGGTACAAAGAATAGTGAAGTGGAAGGAAAAGAAGTTAAATGGGAAGGTTTGCGATTTGCCATGCCGGGGCGCCACAATGTTGAAAATGCTACCGCTGCTATCGCAGTGGCGATGCAGGCTGGTGCAGGTGAAGAGGCTGTGAGGCAGGGCTTGGAAGATTTTCAGGGCATAGCGCGGCGGTTTGAAATTGTGTACCGCGATAAACAGTGCGTCTTTGTCGACGATTATGCGCATCATCCTACGGAAATTCGCTCGGCCGTGCAAGCCGCACGGCAGTTGTTTCCGGGACGCAAAATCACCGGCATTTTTCAGCCCCACCTGTATTCCCGGACGAGGGATTTTCAGGACGGTTTCGCCGAAGAGTTGGACAAATTAGATGAAATAATTCTCATGGATATTTACCCGGCGAGGGAAAAGCCCATTCCGGGAATTACCTCGGCGGTTATTTTTGAAAAAATGAAAAATCCGAATAAGGTTTTGACCACCAAAGCAAAAGTGCTCGAAATGGTTAAAGCCAAAAAGATAGACGTGCTGATGACACTTGGGGCGGGAGATATAGACACTTGTGTCCCCTTAATCAAAGATTATCTCAGCCAATAACCAATAACTAATTTCTAATAAGTGGCAAATAACCCTCAAACGAGTTCAATGCTTCGACGCATCACCTGGATAGGCGGAGCCATGTTGACCATTATGGTCATTACCGCAGCTGTGTCCCGCAAAAAGGCAATGGCTGTTGCAGCCACGGTGGTGAATGTAAAGCCATTGGAAGGGGGAGCCTTTTTAATTGACAGTGCCGACGTAATTAAGATAATCAATCAAAGTCTTGGAGAGCCTTTGGACGACCAACTTGCCGGCGACGTGGATGCAGACCGTGTGGAGCGTGTGCTCGAGGAGGACCCGTTTGTACAGAATGCAGAGGTGGCACTTACCGCTAACAGCCGGATAATAATCGAAGTGGTTCAACGGGAACCGGCACTCCGCGTAAAGGATAAAGAAGGGAGCAGTTACTACCTCGATAAGACGGGGACGAGGGTGCCGCTCTCGAAACACTTCGCTGCCCGGACACTGGTGGCAACCGGCAACATTCCACCCCACACTCCTGAGTTTTTGAAAAGGAAAAAGAACGGGATGAAAGACCTGTTCGAACTGACCCGGTTTATCCTCGCAGATGATTTGTGGAGTGCCCTGGTAGAACAGATATACGTCAATAGCCGCAAGGAATTCGTGCTGGTGCCCAAAGTCGGAGACCAGATAATTTTGCTCGGTAAATTTGAAAATATAGAGGATAAATTCCGCCGGCTGCGAGTTTTTTATGAAAAGGGGATGAGTTACGAGGGGTGGCAAAGATACAAGTCCATAGACCTGCGATTCCGGGGGCAGGTGGTCTGTGAAAAGAGGTGAGGCATAGCAGCGGACTCAGGCACTAAAAGATGAGATGCACACTTGGAAGGGTGTGGTGATAATTTTAGAAATGGCTAACTACAAATAAATCAGGATTATGAACTTTCAAGACAATCTTACCCAAAACTTAGTGGTCGCCTTAGACATTGGGACGACCAAAGTGTGTGCTTTGGCAGGTTATAAAAATGAGCACGACCGGCTCGAAATTATCGGTGTTGGAAAGGTAGACAGCGAGGGTGTTATGCGAGGAGTAGTGTCCAATATCGAAAAAACCGTGCGGGCGATTTCAGAGGCAATCGCCATTGCCCAGCGTGCAGCTGGCAGTGATTTCAAGGTCGCTCATGTAGGCATTGCCGGCCAGCACATAAAGAGCCTTCAACACCGTGGCATGCTGACCCGTGACAACCTCCACACGGAAATTTGTCAGGCAGACATCGAGCAGCTGATTAAAGACATGTTCAAGCTGGTACTTCCTCCCGGAGACAAAATCATTCACGTGATTCCACAGGAATACACCGTAGATGACGAGCAGGGCATTGTGGACCCCATCGGCATGTCCGGCGTCAGACTTGAAGCTAATTTTCACATCATAACCGGCCAAATTACCGCCACTCAAAATATTGTGAAATGTGCACAGCGTGCGGGATTAAAGGTGGCCAATCTCACTCTTGAGCCCATTGCCAGCGCCACGGCGGTTTTGGGTGATGAGGAAAAGGAAGCCGGTGTAGCTTTGGTGGATATTGGCGGAGGCACTACCGACCTTACCATATTTAAAGACGGAATCATCCGACACACCGCGGTGATTCCTTTTGGGGGGAATGTTATCACCAAAGACATCAAGGAAGGCTGCAACGTCATGCAGCAGCAAGCTGAAAAACTTAAAGTGAAATTCGGTTCAGCTCTGGCGGATGAAGTGTACGACAATCGCATCATTACCATTCCGGGACTTAATGGGCGGCCGCCCAAAGAGCTCTCCGAGAAAAATTTGGCCCGCATCATTCAGGCCCGAATGGAAGAAATCCTCGACTATGTCGTTTGGGAAATCCGCCGGAGTGGTTATGAAAACAAACTCATCGGAGGAGTAGTCCTCACAGGGGGAGGAGCTCTGATGAACCATATAGATAAACTGACCGAATTCCACACGGGCATGAGCACTCGTATCGGCGTACCAATCGAACATCTGGCGCATGGCTACAGCGAGCATTTGGGCAGCCCAGTATTTGCTACCGGCATTGGTTTGCTACTCAAAGGCATTCAGGATGTGGAAGAAGGCAAAGTCTCGGCAGATGAAGCTCCGGAGGAGGATGTTTTGGAAGAGATGACCGGCGAAGTTGATTCTTCCATGAAGTGGTACGACAAGATATTTGATAAAACAAAAGAATGGTTTCAGACTGAACCTGATACCGAATTTTAATAACCGGCTCGCCGGCAAAAGCTGGTGTCCATGAAAATCTTCAATTCAAACTTTATGCTCTTTGTTCGTTATGCGGATTTGTTAGCATTCTGTTTTCTAGCGAATGCGAACAACGGCCGGGGAGCGACTAAAACTTAGCAGTTATGATTTTCAAATTGATTGACGAAAACAAAGAAACCCCAATCATCAAGGTTCTTGGTGTAGGCGGCGGGGGTAGCAATGCCGTCAACCACATGTTTAAGCAAGGTATCATCGGTGTGGACTTTGCCATCTGCAACACAGATAAGCAAGCCATGGAGCAAAGCGAGGTGCCCGTGAAAATTCAATTGGGCCCCACACTTACCGAAGGGCGGGGTGCCGGATCGAAGCCCAATATTGGGAAACTGGCTGCCGAGGAAAGCATCGATGAAGTAAAAGCCTACCTCTCAGACAGCTGTAAAATGCTTTTTATTACCGCGGGCATGGGAGGTGGTACCGGTACTGGTGCTGCGCCCATCATAGCGCGGAATGCCCAGGAAATGGACATTCTCACCGTGGCGATAGTCACCCTGCCGTTCACTTTCGAAGGCAACAAACGCGTGACCCATGGCTTCGAGGGGCTCGAAGAGCTGAAAAAGTCAGTGGATACCATAATTGTCATTTCGAATGACAAGCTGAAGGCTATACACGGCAATCTCTCTATTTCCCAGGCTTTCGGCGAGGCGGATGATATTTTGTCTACCGCAGCCAAAGGAATCGCCGAAATCATTACCGTTCCCGGTTACGTAAACGTGGACTTCGAAGACGTAAATACGGTTATGAGGGGTTCTGGTGTGGCCATCATGGGCACCGCCCTTGCCGACGGTGATAACCGCGCAAAGAGAGCCGTTGATGAGGCCCTGAACTCTCCACTTCTCGAAGAAAACAACATCAAAGGTGCACAGCACATTCTCATCAATATTACCTCAGGCACGAAAGAGGTGACTATGGAGGAAATCTTTGAGATTACCGAATTTGTGCAGGAAGAAGCCGGTAAGGGTACCAACCTCATTTGGGGAAACTGCTACGATGAAACGCTCGGCGAGAAAATCAGCGTCACTGTGATTGCCACGGGTTTCGAACAAAAAGACCTGCGCAGGTATGACGGGAAACCTTCTTCCAATGCCCAGCAAATCCGCGTTTCACTTGACGATGAAGATGTCCGTTCGAATAATGTGCTGAATACCCAGGACTTCGAGGAGGGGGATGATGATTCAGCCAACACCATCGATTTCCCGGATGTGCATGAAAAATACAACCGCTACCACAGCGAAGAGCCATACGTGAAAAAAAACCACGATATGGAAGAGGAAGAACGAAGGCACCGCATGGAAGCAGAGCGCCGTCGCCGGGAACATCTGGCCAACCTTAGCCGTCAGCCCAAGCTGAACAATCCAAAAACGGTGAACGAATTGGAAAACAAACCGGCCTACCTCCGGAAAGGCATTAATTTGGATGATGTGCCTGGGTCTGAAGAAATTGCCTATTCCAGATGGGCCGTTTCAGATGACGAGGAAGGCCCTCAACTTAAGGAAGGCAATTCCTTCCTACACGATAAAGTGGATTGATGAATGACGATTTATGTGGGACGGCACAGGGGAAATCGTCTCCCGTCCACCGTCTTCGTTTTGTCGTCCCGCTGGTATTTCG
>CAZPHZ010000208.1:0-5918 GCA_964586035.1 uncultured Saprospiraceae bacterium | reverse complement strand
ACAAATCAATCTGACGGGTAGCATAGCAAAGCCGAAACTGGCTTTCAAAGTTTTGGGTGCCGGAGGGGAGACATCTTTGAAAAATGCCGTAGCCAATAAAGTGGAAGACGAGGCGAAGAAACAATTGGACGAGGTGAAATCCAAGGCTAAATCGCAGTTGCAGAAAGAAAAGAAAAAGGCAACGGGTGCCGCTGCCAAAGTGGTGCAGGATGCTAAAAAAGACCTGAACAAAAAGGCTGGAGACGCCACCAAAAAGGTAAAGGATGAGGTGAAAAAAAATGTGAAAGACGAGGCCAAAAAGAAAATAAAGGACCTGAACCCTTTTAAAAAGAAAAAGAAAGGCGGCGGAAAATAACTGTCTGGTTTTTTGTTTCATGCTCCAATCAAATGGTGTTAAATTTGCATTTGAAGCCAACTGACGGTGACGTTTCCGGAGAACAATATCTAATAAATTTCAATCAAAACATGATGAGAATTCTTATACCTATCGCACTGGTCCTGTTTATTGCCGCCTGCAATAACGACAATTCTACGTCAGCAAATGGCACTGAAGCCAAAGCCGTCGGTGAAGCCGGCGAAGGAACTGCCAGCTATACCTATGATAATATGAAGGCAAAGGCGCTCAAGGAAGAGGATACGTATGGCCGTGTGAAGCAGTCGTTAGTGACCCTTCAGGATGCGTTCACAAAATCGGAGGGTAAAATACCGAATCGCGGCAAGGTGACCGTATTTCTGGACGACCACCTGACTGTGCAAATTAAGAATGAATACAAGGGCGATGTTTACGAAACGAATGTTAACCTGAAAGACCTGAATCCGGAAAACGGCGGCATGAAACTCATGCCCGACCTTGCGGAAGGCGAAAATCCTGGACTGCTGATTTTTACGATAGAAGGCAAGGGGAAAGTGGAGAAATATAAGAATGGAAAACTCATTAGCGAAGACAACCAGTTGGAGATTTACATGCCCGACCGGGAGAGCATAGAACGAATTACACCTGCCATCGTTCAGGCGCTCAATGTGGCGCATAAAAAAATCTGATTCATCCCGATAATTTTTATTGGCGATGTTTGGCGTTTGCCAAATAATCCACTCCTCATGCGTGGTGGAGATGGGGATTCTTTCGTATATTTCGGAAATCGAGCAACGATTGTGATCACTTTTTGTCTTTACATTCGTTCGCAAAAAAGACATCCAGGCTTTTCCAGTCTGATTTACTCATTTAAAAATCACTCGAAATGAAAAGAATTTACTATTCCGCAACCTTTACTCTGGCCCTTTTCCTTCTATCCGGAATTCCTGCATTGGCCCAACACGAAAACAACAAGACGCCCGGTACGATCACCATCATTCGGAAAACAGTGAGCGACGATGGAACCACAAGTATTCAGAAAACTCGTGTAAGGGGTGGGCTGAGTGTCACGGACATGAGCCGCGCCATTGAATTAGGTACCCGGTCCGGCGATATCGATGTGACCTTAATTGGCGATGATTCTTCAGGCGACGCACCTATTGACTCGGAAACTCTCCTCTTTTTCCGCAAAGCCGGGCAAGACCAGATCGAGTTGAATATTAAAGGGATGGATGACCTGAAAAAAGAGCTTAACAATCTGCACCTCAACATGCCGCACGGGCAGGATTTCTATTTTAATAGTGGCCCTGCCAACAAAGCTTTTATGGGGGTTTATCCCGAATCTGGCGAAAATGGCGTGAGCCTCACCGGCATCGTTTCCGGTACGGGGGCTGCCGAAGCCGGTTTGAGAATAGGCGATGTGATGACGGACATCAATGGCAATCCCATTCGCACCAATCACGATTTGACGGTCGAACTGGCAAAGTATAAACCTGGCGACGCTGTGGAAGTAGGCTATACCCGTGATGGCATCAATCAGGTGACCCTTGTGAAACTGACCCAGACACGGAATTCTTTCAGTTTTGAAAGGGATCCTTGCAAGGTGTTTTTTGGAGTGTATGTCGGTGATTATGGTCATGGAGAGAGAGGTGTTGGCGTGAGCGGCATTGTCAGAGGCAACGAATGGCCGGCCGAAGTAGCGGGCCTGCAATCTGGTGACCGGATTACGATGATTGATGGAGTACCTGTAAATAGCCACACCGAGTTAGTCACTGAGCGCAATCGGCATGAACCCGGAGAATCCTTTACATTTACCATACTTAGGCAGGGCGAAGAATTCGACGCCGATGCTCAATTCAAGTCTTGCCCGGCCGATCAGGATGAGGTGAATATGGAGGAGGTTTTGCCAGAATTGCCGGTATCGCAGAACCATAATTTAACATTGGATAAATTAAAAGCCTATCCAAATCCTACATTAGGCAATGTGACCCTCAGTTTTGAAGGGGAGGCCGTGCCAACCAATGTGCGCATTACTGATGTAAACGGGAGGGTGGTATTTGAAAAACAACTCGACGATTTCAACGGGCGTTACAATGAGGAAATAGATGTGAGCAAAGGAACACCCGGTACCCTTATGGTTACAATAACGCAATCCGGAAAAATGATAACAGAACCCATTGTGCTACTCAACCGCGCATAAATCGCAATATCATTTTTCGCCGTAACGCTCCACAGACTCCCAGCTGTGGAGCGTTTCTATTTTACTCCATCTGCAAAAATGATAACTTTACCCCCACCAATAAATACAAGTGCCAGTCTTATGAAAATCGCATTACACTCCATCCTTCTTTGTCTTGTAGCGAGTCTGTTTTACAATGAGTCACTAACTGCGCAGAACACCTCCCCAAAGCGTGAGTTCCGGGGAGTATGGTTTGCCTCTGTTGCGAACATTGACTTTCCATCTGTTCCCGGATTGCCTGAGTCCAAATTCCTGAAGGAGTGGTCGGAGAGTTTAGATGTTTTTAAAGAGGCGGGATTCAATGCCGTCGTTGCACAGATGCGGCCCGCTGGCGACGCTTTATACAATTCCAAAATAGCCCCGCGGTCAAAATACCTCGGTGGAAAGGATGCCGGTGGCGATTTTGACCCCATGACACTTATGATAGCGGAAGCTCATCAACGAAATATGGAGTTTCACGCATGGCTCAATCCTTACCGGGCGTCCATGGATACGCTGGTGGAAAATCTTCCGGTTGACCACCCTTATCGCGTGCATCCCGGGTGGATTTTCAGGTACGGTGGCAAGCTGTATTTCAACCCCGCGCTACCCGAAGTTCGCAATTACATCACGGAGGTTGTGATGGAAATAGTGATGGAATACGATATAGATGCCATTCATTTCGACGATTATTTTTACCCATATCCCTCCGGCGGAGAGGCGATTCCCGATACTGCAGATTTCAAGAAATACGGCTATGGCTTTTACAGCATTGAAGATTGGAGGCGCAACAATGTGGACAAATTGATTTCACAGGTTTCGAAAGTGATCAAAAGGGTAGCTCCAGGTGTAAAATTTGGGATCAGTCCATTTGGAGTCTGGCGGAATTCGAGCGCCGACCCGGCCCATGGCTCACTGACCCTCGCCACAGTGAGCGCCTACGACAACCTGTATGCTGATGTTCGCGGATGGTTGGAAAAAGGATGGATAGACTACGTAGCACCTCAAATTTATTGGAACATTGGCTACCAATATGCAGATTATAAGATACTGGCCGACTGGTGGCAGCACAATTCTTTTGGCCGCCAAGTTTACGCAGGACAAGCAGCTTATAAAGTGAACAATAATGCCGAATCTGCCTGGCAAAGCCCCGGAGAAATATCGCGGCAATTGCACCTCAACCGCTCTTTACCAGCTATAAGTGGGTCTGTTTTTTACAACGCTACTTCGTTGCTCCTCAACCCTTTGGGATCATTGGATTCCCTGCGAAAATACTACGCCGCACCTGCGCTTCCACCTGAGATGACTTACCTCAATCTGCCGGAACCTCTGCCACCGGGGCTAGGTAAAATTAAAATGAAAAAGGGGGTCATCAGTTTCGACTGCACACTGAATGAGCAGCAGAACAACGCCACTTACCTCGTGGTTTATCGTTTCGAAGACCGGCTGCCTGGCGACTATAATAACCCTGAAAATATATTGAAGACTGTGCATATTGGACAGGAAAGGAAGGTGACGATAATGGACAGCAGCGCAGAACCGGGCATGGTGTATACTTATGCCGTTTCTGCGGTGAACAGGGCAAACACGGAGAGCCCATTGAGTAATTGGCATGCCGTAGAGGTGGGCACGAAAAAGCTAAAAAGGCTTAAATAATCTGGCATCATGTACCTTTTTTATACCAGTGACTTGAGAGGCGATTATGCCTGGTTTTCAGAAGTGGAAACCAGGCATTGTCTGCAAGTGCTCCGTCACCAGGCGGGTGACACGGTCCACTTCATCGACGGAGTGGGAGGCCTTTACGAAGGTAAAATTCACGAAACGGCGAAGCGACATTTTGTGGTGAAAATAGCAGAGCGCCGGTTGGAGGAAAAAAAGGAGGGTGGCAGACTGCATTTGGCCATTGCTCCCACGAAAAACATAGACCGCTTTGAGTGGTTCCTGGAGAAGGCCACAGAGCTGGGAGTTGACGAAATCACACCACTCCTTTGCAAGCATTCGGAACGAAAAAAAATACGAACCGACCGTTTGGAAAAGATTTTGCTCACCGCATCGAAACAATCTCTTAGGGCCAGGTTGCCGGTTTTGCACGACTTGGTTTCTTTTGCAGATTTTATAAAAAAATGCGAAACCACAAACGGTGAAGACCGTTACATCGCTCATTGCAGGTTTTCTGAAATTCCGCACCTGAAGGACAACTGCCGCTGTGGCAGGAACGTTATCATGCTCATTGGTCCGGAGGGAGATTTCTCAGAAAGGGAAGTGGCAGCAGCTAATGATTGTGGTTTTGAAAGCGTGAGCCTTGGTAAAGCACGTCTGCGTACCGAAACTGCCGGCATCGCCGCTTGTCATATCGTACAACTTGTCAATGGCTAACGGGGAAAGAATTGTGCTGAACTTTTGGTTGAGAAGGTTGAGGAAGTTGATATGGTTACGAGGGGTTAAACTCTACCTCCTAAACCTCCGCCACTTTCTCAACTGCCATAATTCCGCATCATTTCTAAAAACCCGGCAATTGTAATTACTATGCGCATCTTATTTCTTCTTTTATTTTTAATTCCGAATAACACGCCAGAATCGCAGCTTAAACTGGCATTGCTCAAATACAATGGCGGTGGAGACTGGTATGCCAACCCGACTTCGCTGATCAACCTTGCCAATTTTTGCAACACAAACCTCGGCACCAACTTCGACCCGGATTATGCAACCGTAGAAGTTGGATCTGCCGAATTGTTCAACTATCCTTTCGTGCACATGACCGGCCACGGCAACGTAGTGTTTTCAGATGCTGAAGCTGAAAACCTGCGAAACTACCTCATCGGTGGGGGCTTTCTGCACATCGACGATAATTACGGCCTCGACAGATACGCCAGGCTCGCCATGAAAAAAGTGTTCCCCGAACTAGAGTTCATCGAGCTTCCATTTGAGCATCCCATTTATCATCGAAAGTTTGAGTTTAAGGCAGGATTGCCCAAAATTCACAAACACGATGGCAAGCCTCCGCAGGGCTTCGGTATTTTTTGGGAAGGAAGGCTGGTTTGTTTTTATACCTATGAATGTGACCTCGGCGACGGCTGGGAAGACCAGGAAGTCCATAAAGATCCGGAAGAAAAGAGACGGGCTGCACTTCAAATGGGTGCCAATATCATTCAATTCGTATTTGAGCAATAATTTTCAGCCCTTTCGTTTTTTTTATTTCCCGGGTGCCGGCAGATTTCTGAGCCACTTTACAAGACAATAGAATTCACATGCGAAGATTTTTTACTTTCCTGGTCATCATGGCCGTTTTAGCGCTCATTTCCTCCTGCCAGGAGGAAACACCGAAGACACCAGTTGTTCAAGAACCCG
>CAZPHZ010000207.1:0-5950 GCA_964586035.1 uncultured Saprospiraceae bacterium | reverse complement strand
GTCGTCCAACCGGATGGTGAGCACATAGCACCCCGGGGAGAAAGACTGCATATCCAGCGCTTCATCGAGCCGGGTAGCGCCGTTCAGGTCCTTTTGCCACAGTTGGTGCCCCAGCAAGTCCGACACCTGCAACTCAGTTGCCCTCCCTTTGTTAAAACCGGCTTCCAGCCTGAACAGACCTGTGCCGGGGTTGGGAAATACACTGATGGCGGCGGGTTCAGGCGTATCGCCGGTGGCCGTCAGAAAAGTAAATTCGAACCAGTTCATGTTGAACAGCGGCTGTGTAATCAGGATGCGGATTTGGTGCATTCCCTGCGGGAGCACCAGGTTTTTGGAGGTGGTCGTCCAGGTTTGCCAGCCGCCGGTGGGCGGGAAACTCACCGAATGGAGGGTCGTGGTGGTGCCGCCCGGCCCGGCCAGTTGCAGCTTGATGGCCCCGCTCTCACTAAGTGCCGCTGTCCGGTAGGCAACGCTGTAAGTGCCGGCCTGTGCCACATCGACGTAATAGTCGAGGTAGTCGCCCGCATCGAGGTAGCCGATGTTCTGGCCGCCGCCCACATCGGTGGTGTTTTCGAGCTGCACTCCCGACTGGAAAAAGAAATCCTCGGCTTCTACTTTTCCCGGCACGGCGTGAATGATGGCGATGGTGTTTTTCACCGTGCGCATGCTGAAGGCGTTCAGCTTGGTGCCGTCCTGGGCAGTGATTTGGTCGCCGTTGTACGAGATTTTTATCGACTCGCTCGATTTGAAAGTGTGGTCCGCGGTGAAGGTGATGATGCGGGGATTTTCAGCATTCAACACGGCATCGGTGATGGGGATGGAACTGCCGTTTACAAAGATGGTAAAATCGGCGGGGGCAGCGGGAATCGGAGCCGCCAACGGCTTGTTCACGTTGAGCTGGACGGTGTTTTCATCGAATGTAAAAGCCGAAATAAAATAGGTGTTGAGCGTATTGGTGGCGCCTTTTTCTATAAATTTTAAACTGCCCAGATTAAAACCTTCGCCATCCACATAAAAGCTGATTTTCTGGTCTGTCTGACTCAGGATGACGTTGGGCACCGTCAGGGTTTGCCAGGTTTGCCAGCCGCCGGTGCCGGGCACGCTGACGGGTGCCGTGAGGTCGGAGCCTTCGGCGGCGAGGTGAAATTTTCCGTCGGTACCGTTGGCGGCCACCCTTACCTGTACGTCATAGACGGCTGTGGTGGCCACATTCACGGAGTATTGCATCCATTCACCGGCAGCGAGCCAGCCCACGTCGTAGCCGTTGGTGTTGACGGCATCGTCGGTCTGTTCGATGTCCACGCCGTCGTTGCGGTAGAGCCAGCCGTTGTTCCACGCGGTGTACGAGCCGGTGCTGGTTTGATAATTGGCCAGGTCGGTGTCGAAATACGCCGTGCCGGGGACGCCCATGTCGAAGTCGGTCGTGTAAACCACGCCGGGGATGTTCTGGGTGTGGTAGGGCAGGGCAGTGTCGTCGAATGGCTGCCGCATCAGGGCGTCTGTGACGTCTTTCTGAAACACGCAGTTTTCCGTTTTTAAATTGTTGGCCAGTTGGAGCAATGCCGCTTTGGCGGCAGTGGCGGAGGGGGCAGGGCCGTTGCCGTTCCAATAGTCGAGCAGTGCCTGGTAGCCGGTGGATTTGGGCACCGACAACGGGCAGGAAATGGACTCCACTTTTTTCAGTGGCCACCACGACCAGCCCAGGCCGTTTTCTTCGAATAACTGGACGGCACTGGCGAACCAGGCGTTGGAATTTTCCCCGTTTTCGCCGAAAAATACAGGCACGTCGTAAGTGCTGCGGATATCCAACACCCACTGAATGGAGGCCTGGTCGTTGGTTGACCAGTATTTGTGCGGGCTGTACACGAGGTTGTTGTCCCATGGCGGGGTGAGGCCGGTGAAATCGTTGGCGAACCAGTTGCCTTCGATGAAAAGGATGTGGTTGGTGTCCACCATGCGGATGCTGTCGGTGATTTCAAAATAGAGGTCGCGCAGGGGGGAGTTTCCGGTCATGTCCCAGTTGGGTTCATTGAGGAGGTCGTACCCGGCCACCCAGGGTTCGTTGGCATAGGTTTCTGCGATTTTTTTCCAGAGTGCCACGGTTTTGTCGCGGTTGGCCTGGCTTTCCCAGAGGGAGGGTTTGGAGGGGTCGTAGTCGGAGATGCCCTGGTCGTAGCCCTGACCGCCGGGGGCTGCGTGCAGGTCGAGGATGACGTAAATCTGGTTTTGGCTGCACCAGGCAATGAGGCTGTCGGTCAGTTCGAAGCCCTTTGTCAGCCAAGTGTTTTCTCCGGGCACGGGTTCGTCTTCCGCTGGCAGGGTAAAAAGATTGTAGTGCAAGGGCAGGCGCACACAGTTGAATCCCCAGGCCTTTAGCGAGTCGATGTCGGGTTTACGCACGTGATTGGCGAGCCAGGTGTCGTAAAACAGCTCGGTGTCGGCCGCGCCAATCAACTGCTCTATTTTATCCCTGATCTGGTGCTGGGCGTTGGCAAAACCGGAGGTTTGCAACATGTACCCTTCCTGCAGCATCCAGCCGCCGAGGCCCATGCCCCGGAGTTGGACGGTGTCGCCGGTTTCGTTGACGATGGCTTTGCCAAAGGCATGTAGAAAAGACTGACAGTCAGCAGGGGAGGTGGCCGAGAGTAGCAGGCCGAGAAGGATAATGAACAGGCGGATTTTCATGGCAGTGAAATTTTTTTTATCAAAATAGATTCCGGTAAGTACCGAAAAAACAACCCCTTTGCTATCAGAAAGATATTGCTCGCAAAACGGGGGGTTATTTTTGTCTCAACACTTAAAATAGAAATGGCTTTGAAGCATGGGCAGGGCAGAGGCTAAGGTACAAATATTCGTCTTATTTACTCTACGCATTTTACCACATCAACTGTAATAATCGGGACACAAAGTCACGTAAAGCAGGGCCAAAGCAGTAGCTGTTTCACTGGAACTTTGCCTAAACTTCGCGATACATTGCGGGCAATACATCTTTGCGTAACTTCAGCTATTTACATCGGGAAGGATGGGGAAAAGCGGGCATGCGATTCCCGTCACTTTTCGAAAAACTTTTCTGCCAGGGCCAGCTTGCGCAACAGCGAGCGCTTTTTGGTCTGGTGGTCCTGCATGCGGCGGAGGATATTGCCGAGGGCTTTGGTGGCATCCACGATGTGGGGGCCTTTGTTGAGCATGATGCACTCGGCCCGCTGGCCCATGGCGGCGTCGGTCACTTCGGCGCGGGTCGGCAGGCCCTGTTTGGCCATGCCCTCCAGCACCTGCGTGGCCCAGATGACGGGCAGGTGGGCGGCTTCGCAAATCCAGAGAATTTCTTCCTGCAACTCGGCCAGCCGGCCGAAACCGCACTCGATGGCGAGGTCGCCGCGGGCGATCATCACGCCACACAACGGTGTTTGCATGGCCGTGAGCATCATTTTTGGTAAATTATCGAAGCCCCGGTTAGTCTCCACTTTCAGGACGATGCCGGGCAGGGCATCATCGCTGCCTGTTTTATTCAGCCGCCGCATGTGGCCGATGAGTTCCTCAATATCGGAAGGTTGATTGGCAAAAGAAAGCCCGGCCATATCTGCGTGTTCCACCACGAATTCCAGCGCTTTGAGGTCTTCGGCAGTAAGGGCCTTGAGGCGGAGGTTGCTTTCCGGCAGGTTGATGCCTTTTTCGGAGCGCAGTTTCGAGCCCTGCAAGCCGGCATAGGTAATGCGTACCTGCACATGCCCGGGCACGAGGCGTTCGATAATTCCGCCGGTTTTTCCGTCGTCAAACCAAATGGGGTCGCCCACCTTCACGTCGTCGAGCACATCGGGGATGGAGCAGCCGATGGCGGCGGGGTGAAATTTTCCATTTTCATCGAAAAATGCAGCATGCCCGGGTTCGTTGCTGCGGGTGAGCAGCAGCACATCGTCCGCCCTGAGCACGATCGAGCCGGGTCGTCTCGGCATTTTCCCCACGAGCCGGGCCGTTGCATTTTGGAGTTTTTCGCCCTTTCGCCTGAGCTGTAGCGTCAATCCCGGCGTGAAATAGATGGTTTTTTTTGCGGCAGCCCAACACCCCTCCGGGTAAACTTTGACGATGCGCATGCGGCGGCTGGCCCCGCGGGCATCGGTCAGGGCGATGCGGTCTCTTTTTTTGAAAAGAGCGAACCAGTCGTCCGGCACGGGCAAAGCGGCAGCGGCATCTTCGGGGGGCAGAGTTTGAGTGCCTTCCGGGTACAACCAGATGGAAGAAGGCTGTATCACCTCCCCAATCTCGTTGCGCCGGGGGCGCACTTTGAGTACGGGAGGGCCGTCGGGCAATGGCCCGGTGCGGAGTTTAGGGCCGGCGAGGTCCATTAATATTTTGCATGTCTTGCCGGTAGCTTTTTCCGCCTTGCGTATGTTGGCGATGATGTCTTCCCAAACGAAGGGGTCGTCGTGGGCGCAGTTGATACGGGCGCAATTCATGCCGCCTTCCATCAGGTCAAGCACCAGGGGGTAATCGGTGGCGGCTTCGGTGGGCATCGTCACCATAATTCTCACGCGATGGCCGGCCGGTTGGGGGCCGAGTAACGCTGCGGTATTTTCATCGAGCAGCTGGCGGCCTTCCTCGAAACAAATGGCGGGAGGGCTGGCCGGTGTCCAGGATTTCCCGGCGAGGGTGTGCATTACGTGCAAGAGGTTGTCGATGGTGGCGTGTACTTTGCGCTCCGGCCGGGCCAGCGACGACAGGCCCCAGTCTGTCAGCTTTATCTGCAACTCCCGGATGTCGTGGAGCCGGAGGGCGAGGTAGTGCAGCAGGTTGCGGGCGCTTTTTCGATACCGGGGATGCACCTGGTGTAAGCCCTTGAAACGCTCCTCGTGCACCAGCATGCTTTGCCTGATTTCGAGCAATTCGGGGATGAGTGCTTCCAAATCGGTGGCCGGGCAGGGCAGTGTCTGATGGATATTTTTGTTGGGAGTAGGCATTATTTTGAAATTCCGCGTCGTGTTGCGTTTTTGTGGGGAAAAGCGCCCGGGTGCCATCGCATACCGCGCCGCTTTTTCACCGGCAAATATGGCGCTTCATGGCTTGTAATTGTGTATTCGGGCGTTATCTTTTCATTAAAAATCGAATGGGCAGGCGCATCTTACGTTTTTTTTGCGGTTCTTGCAGGGTGTACCGGCACACCGGACTTCTATATTTTTGAAAAATCAAAATATTTATGAAATATTTCACTCCTCTGTTTGCTGCATTGGTGTGGACCATCGCAGCTTCCGCTCAAACCGATTCAACGATGGAATACAGATTGCCCTATTACGAAATTCCCGCCTATCCCGAATCCTACACGCCGGAAACCGTGGCTGCCCGCATGATAGACGGGCTGGGCTTTCGCTATTTTTGGGTGACGGAGGGCCTGCGGCCCGAAGACCTGGCTTACCGGCCCAGCAAAGAGGCGCGCAGCTCCGACGAGACCCTCAACCACATCCTCGGCCTGTCGCGCACCATCCTCCATGCCGTGCAACAGGTGCCGAACGTGCGGGGTACCGAATATCCGGAGTACAATTTCGAGGAAAAAAGAAAGGCTACCCTGGAAAACCTCAAAACCGCCAGCGACCTGCTCAAATCGGGAAATGTGAAATTAGAAGATTGCAAAATCGTCTTTCAACGAGACGACCGCTCGTCGGAATTCCCTTTCTGGAATAACATCAATGGCTCCATTGCCGACGCCATCTGGCATTGCGGGCAGGTGGTGTCGTTTCGCCGCACATCGGGGAATCCGTGGAATTCAAAAGTGAGTGTTTTTACGGGGAAAGTAAGGGAGTGAGGGGGTAGAGTGACGGATGGAGAAATTTAGTTATTTTTGAAATTATTCGGATTTGAATGCCCCGGTCAATACATTGGACGAACTGAGAAAAGATAAAGCGGCTGCCGGGCAAGTCAAAGAGTGAGTGAGCGGAATGAGGAGCCAAATTGAAAGGAT
>CAZPHZ010000206.1:0-5984 GCA_964586035.1 uncultured Saprospiraceae bacterium | reverse complement strand
TGAAGATAGAAGAACCGAAACCCACCTCTGAGAAAGTGACAATTCTATTTGAGAAAATGTACTCCGCTCCAACGAATCCGGTATAGGTTACCTTATTGACCTTTGGGTGAATGTTCATATGCGTTTCTAAATAATCGAAATTACCATAATTCACGCGGAACGCCGAATGGTTCATGGCCAGCAGAAACCCACCATAAAATTCCAGGTGTTCCAGTTTGTTGTAGTGAAATGCTCCTTTTAGCCCAAACTGTTGCGAGCTGTTAGTTACCTTTTGAGCAATTCCATCTGACACAACTACGGGTTGGCTTTCGTAACTGGACTGGCTGTACGATAATCCAAGACTAATATTTTGGCACACATAACTGCGCACCTGTAGCGTAAGCGGCGGCATGTTGGTATGTGCATCGTCCAAGAATGACGAAGACGACATCATACCTATGCCGAGGGTGAAATCGGTATTGCCTTTTCCCATGATATTTTTAGTTTGAGCAGTGGCAATGTTCGCAATGAAAAGGGCAGCAAGCAGAGATAAAGCGATGGTTCTCATAATGATAATACTTTTTGGATTCGAGTCACCATTCCCACGCAGAG
Source organism: uncultured Saprospiraceae bacterium (assembly GCA_964586035.1). Lineage (GTDB taxonomy): Bacteria > Bacteroidota > Bacteroidia > Chitinophagales > Saprospiraceae > UBA6168. The sequence goes on along the minus strand of CAZPHZ010000206.1, from coordinate 5,393 downwards.
TTCAAAGCATGAACTCTTGCTGGCAGGGTGACACATGGGTTAATAGAATTGAAAAATTGCAGCCGGTTTTTCTAATTCCGGCCCAAGGAGCAACCGTTAATTTTCACAATTGCAGGTAGATGTTGTATTCAAATGAAAAGGTTATACAGTGTCAGTGCGCAAACTGAGATGGGAATTTGCAGCACATGAAATCGTTTTCGTCATTTGGAAAGGCGCTTAATTTCAGCGCCTGGTCCGTAATGAAAACGGCAATGAAAAAGTCCTGATTTTCTCCATCCGCTGTTTTCATGTATGAATGATAGTGCGATAATAACGCCAAAGGAGACAATTGTTACACCTCGGGCTATTGATTTTAGTCATTTTTATCTATGACAAAAAATAGCCCCCAAAATGATCTGTTGTGCCGGGCAATTGTCAAAAGCCATGTGACCAATAATTCCTAATTTTGCAGATGTTTAACGAAGGTTTTCAAGTCCTCTCGCAATAAAAATCTTATAAAAAAGCACCTGAAAAAATGAGAATATACCTCGACAACACTGCCACTACCCCTCTGAGAAAGGAGGTCATCGAAGAAATGCACAGGTGCATGAAAGATTTATTTGGCAACCCCTCTTCCATCCATGCCGACGGCCGCAAGACCCGGGCTGCCATAGAAGAGGCACGGAAAAAAATAGCCCTTTTACTCGGCGCCTCTACGGGCGAAATATTCTTCACTTCCGGGGGCACGGAGAGTAGCAATATGGCCATTAAAGGTGCCGTCCGCGACCTTGGCGTCAGGCGCATCATCAGCTCGCCGACGGAGCATCATTGTGTGTTGCACCCGTTGGAAATGGTGAAAAATCAGGGAGTAAATATCGACCTGGTGCGGCTCGACCAACGGGGCCGGATAGATTACGGCCACCTCGAACAGTTGCTCCAAGATTCGAATGACACCAAAACTATGGTCTCGTTGATGCACGCCAACAACGAAGTGGGTACCGTGCATGACATGGAGTGCATCTCGGAACTTTGCCAGACCTACGGTGCTCTGTTCCACGCAGACACGGTGCAAACCATCGGCCACCGCCCCATTGACGTTTCCAAAACGAAAATCAATTTCCTGATGGGATCTGCCCATAAATTTCACGGGCCAAAGGGCTGCGGATTCATTTATATCAATGGAGAAACGCAGATAAAACCCTTCATTGACGGTGGTGCGCAAGAGCGCAATATGCGCGGTGGCACCGAAAATGTGTACGGAATTGTTGGCATGGCCAAGGCAATGGAATTGGCTTGCGAAAACTTAGACAGTTACCGCGAATACATCGAAGAATTGCGCAGTTATTTTATGCAACAACTTCTGGATCGTTTTGAAGATATTAGATTCAACGGGGACTACGACGGCGATTACCTGCACACGGTATTGAGCGTCTCGTTCCCTCCATCGCCCCGGTCAGAAATGATGGTTCTTCAGTTGGACATTGCCGGTATCAGCGCTTCCGGGGGCAGCGCATGCACCTCTGGGGCCGAGACGGGCTCGCATGTGCTGAACGCCATCCAGGCAGATCCGACGCGCAAAACCATTCGGTTTTCCTTTTCCCATTTCAATACCAAAGAAGAGGTTGATTTTACCTTGGGAAAAATCGCCGGATTGGTGGAGGCCAAAAAAGAACCCGTGACCCACTAACTGCCACTCCTCTTTTGGGAATAGGGTGCGCCGTTTGTTCAGGGAAGCTTCCTTCCTATGGTTTCCCCACCTATCAACTGAAAGGTACCACCTGCCAATGCCCCGCCATCGCTGGATAATCACACCGGCTTGGAAAAGAAATTTCTGCGATATTGAATGGCGAAACCAAAAGATTCAAACCATGAAAACAATAGCGAAGATTCTTACTCCTGCCCTCATTTTTATTGCCGGAACGGCAATCAGCCAGCAAACAACCACCTGGAAAGGAGGCACTCCCGGCCGCACCAGCCAATGGGATTGCCCCAGAAATTGGGAGGAAGGAAGAGTACCCGATGACGTGTCCAATGTTTTCATTCCAGATGTTTCTTCAAAAAGCCAGTGTTATCCGATATTGGCAGGAAAAACCTGTCGCATCAATTCATTGTGGATGGACAGTGCCGCCAAGCTCATAATTTCAAAAAGCGCCACTCTCGTGATTCTGGAAGATTTCTTTACTCCTTTCGAGGAGAACCTGACAGTCAAAGGCACACTGGAGCTGCTGCAGCAAAATGGGGTGCCTGGAAAGCAACCTGTTGCAAAAACAGGGATTAAATAGTCTCGCCCGTAAATTATGCCTCCCGGCAAGCAATCCGTGCCAATTGACAAACAAATCCAACCATTTGCCACCTCACATATGTTATGGGGAAACCCTTTCGGCAATGCACGTCTTATGACCCTATATTTGTAGAGACGAACCCAATAGAATGGTCCATTCCGCTATTTTCAGAACACCCCTTTGAAGGTGCCCGAATCTCCACCAAAAGACTGCCTTTTGTTTACAAGGAGGAAGGGTGACGCCTGTTTTGCTTGAATCCATTTTTCAACCTTAAAAACTAAATCCATTATGAAAACGAATTTCAGGAATTTAAAATTTGGCCTGATAGCCAGTGTGCTATTGGCAATTTCCATTTGCATTTTCTCCTGTGAGAAAACAATGGACGATTTTACGCTTAACGACAACCCGCCAACCAGCGAACCAGACCCGGGCTTTGATATGCCCCCGTTTGTAGATGGAGAGGCCCAAAACAACAAGGTAACTGGCGGCCCCAATGATGTAGCCTTTGACTACAAGCTGAAAACAAGTTACTGCTCCAGATATGGCACCAACGTAGCCGTATTGATAGAATTCGCAAAAGCGTACCGTGTTCGCTGGGATGTAGACGGCAAGGACTGTGGCAACGGGATAAAACTGAACTGCGTGAGAGGCAGAGAAGCTACTGCCTATGTCACCCGGATGAAGGACGATGTGACTGTGATAAAATCCTGCAAGCTGAGGGCAAAGATTAAATCTATTTCTCCTGCCAGCCCGCACAAGCTTTTCAATATTGCAGTAAAAATGACGAGATGTTATGACGGAAAGTACACCCTTAGCGCATTCGCAGACAATCAATCTCAATTCGATTTCACCTGGGCCGTTGACGGCGAATATGCCCTCGACCAGCCCGTTGTAGAGTGCATCTGTGCAGAAAAGGCCATGCTCACCATCAAGCGAAAATCCGATGGTGTGTCGCAATACAGGACCATCACCTTACCTCCCTGCTATTCTACTTTTGAAACGAGCCCGTCCTCTAGCAAGACCAAACCCAACACTTTCGATTTCACGCTCAAATTAAAAACCTGCGAAGATGGGAATGTCAACGTACAGATAGATATTCTTCACCCTCAACTGTATGGCATCCTATGGAAGCTGAATGGGCAAAAAGCCGGCCATGGAAAGAGTCTCTCATGCGTCTGCGGGAAAAAGGCAGAGGTCCGGGTCATGCGCTTTTCGGACGGTCTAGCCATCACCAAGAGTATCACTCTTCCAGTTTGCACTTCGAAATCATAACGTACTTGCATCTTACAAATCAGGATTACAGGCGGCCTTGTGCCGCCTCTTTTTTTGAATCAGATGTAAACCTTTGGGTGACTTTTCAATTCCCAACTCTTTCGCTTGTCAATTAAATTTCATTTTTGAGCATGGAACTATAAATTTGCTGTGACAGAGCCATCATATTTGGCCCGAACAACTGGCTACTTTGATAAAAGCAGCCCGTCATTATTACAGAAAAACGCAAACATGCCACGAACCAAAATTGCAGGATTGGGGTTTTACGTCCCCGAAAAAGTAGTTACCAACCACGACCTCACCCGCTTTATGGACACATCCGACGAGTGGATTCAGGAGCGCAGTGGCATCGTCGAGCGTCGCTATGTGGAGCGATTTAAGGAGACTACCTCGTCCATTGGTGCCAAAGCTGCCGAAAAAGCCATCGAACGGGCAGGCATCGAAAAAGAGGACGTGGATTTTATCATTTTTGCTACCCTGAGTCCTGACTATTTCTTTCCCGGCTGCGGAGTGCTCCTGCAACGTGAACTAGGAATTACAAACACTACCATCGGCGCTCTCGACGTACGCAACCAGTGTTCGGGCTTTATCTACGGACTTACCGTAGGAGACCAGTTCATCCGCTCGGGTACGTATAAAAACATCCTGCTTGTTGGGGCCGAAGTGCATTCCATGGGCCTCGATTTCAGTACCCGCGGCCGCAACATGACCGTGCTTTTCGGAGACGGAGCGGGAGCAGTTGTTTTGCAACCCACCGAAGAGGAGGGCCAAGGCATTCTCACCGCCAAACTTCACTCCGACGGCACATTTGCCGAGCAATTAGCAATGGTGAATCCCGGATCTCATGGAGGGTACCATTTGAACAAATTGGATATCGAGCACGATTTCGGCTATAATTTGAATGCGGAATTTGGTGAATTATTTGTCACTCAAAAAATGCTGGACGACGGAAAACTTTCACCTGAAATGGATGGACAATTGGTCTTTAAACATGCCGTTGTTCGGTTTTCACAAGTCATCATGGAAGCCCTCGACGACCAGGGTATGCAACCTTCCGACATCGACTTGCTCGTGCCACACCAGGCAAACCTACGTATCAGCCAGATGATACAGCGCCGGCTGCGGCTGCCCGACGAAAAAGTCTGGAACAACATTCAAAAATACGGAAACACCACTTCCGCCACCATCCCCATCGCCCTTTGCGAAGCATGGCAAGCCGGAAAAGTGAAAGACGGCGACCTGGTGTGCATGGCTGCCTTCGGCAGTGGTTTTACATGGGGTTCGGTGCTGTTGAGGTGGTAGGTGCCGGACTGAACCTACCAGGTTTGTTTTACGGATAGGCCACTCCCATCACTGCTTCCCCATTCTCCATATCAATGACGGCACCGCTGGCGCTCCAAAGCCGGCAGGCAAAACGGAGAGTCAGCTTTTTGGTCTTTTGCCCGTTTTCATTTTCGTCATAATCTTCCACCGAAAGAATTTCAAAATACGAATTGACATTTGATTGTGGAGCAAATACCGAACTGAACAAAATACCTGCTTCGTCAGTATATTCAACAACCACAGTGGAAAGCTGTAACGAATCGTTCACAACGACAGGGATGGAATCCAACTGCGTCAATTCCGTAACCTGGTATCCAAACCGCGCCGAACAAAAAGCCCCGATGGTACCTGGAACCCATTGCGCCGCGAAGCCGGCAAATGCAGTGCAACCCTCACCATCAGCAATGTTGACCATGGCATCGATAGCTGGATTGATATTGGACACGTTCCAGGTCTGGGTGAGAGTGCTATCCTGCCAGGCAAACGAAAAAGGCGGCTGCCCGGACGGCACGGCCAGCAATCCCCCGACGAAGGTGC
>CAZPHZ010000205.1:0-5989 GCA_964586035.1 uncultured Saprospiraceae bacterium | reverse complement strand
ATAGGAATATCCGCATGGATGGAACTAGCCGCTCAGCAGCCCTTGAGCCTGAAAACCGCTCTCCAATACACCATTGCTCATCATGCTGAAGTACAGAAAGCCAATTTGGAAATTGATAAGGGAAAACAATTGGTGCGGGAAGCTATAAGCACAGGACTCCCGCAAGCCGGATTCAACGGTCAGATGGTCAACAACCTGAAACTTCGCTCCACTCCCGTTCCCGCGGAGTTTTTCGGTGGCCCGCCGGGCACCTTTCAAAACTTGCAGTTCGGTACTAATTGGAATGCCTCGGCCGGGCTTTCATTGGAACAAATGGCTTTTAGCAAAACATGGCTGATGGGCCTTAAAGCCACTTATGCCGTCACGGATTTTTACAAATTGATGCTCGAAAAAACAAAAGAGGACGTGGCGTATGAGGTGGCCAAATTGTACTACCAAATCCAGCTTACCCGCACCCAGCGAGGGCTACTCAATGCCAACCTCCGGCAAATTGAAGGGCTTTATAATGCCACCAAAAAACAATACGACAACGGCTTTGCAAAAAAGATAGACGTGGACAGGCTTGGCGTTCAGCAGTTCAATTTGGAAACGGAAATTACCAACCTCGACCTGATGATTCAGCAGTCAGAACAGGCACTGAAATTTGCCATGCAAATGCCACTGGAAATGGAAATCGTGCTCACTGATACTATTTCAGAAAGCACGTTCCAAGCTGTGGACCTTTCGCTGGTACAGCCTGGATATATGCAGAAAACCGACCTGATGATTCTGAGAAAACAGGAAGAGCTGTACGGCCTCGACGAGCAGCGCTGGAAGGCGGGATACTTCCCGTCTGCCTCCCTGTTCGCCGGCTATAATTATGAATGGCAAGCCAATAATCTCAGCGATTTCGGCAAGGGTAAATTTTGGAGTGATTTTGCTCAAATCGGGTTGCGCATTAACGTGCCCATTTTCGACGGATTCTACAAAGACAGCAAAATCCAGACTGCACGGCTCAACGCCCGGCAATCGGCACAGGATTACAAGTTTGCCCTGTTGGGGCTTCAATTAAAGCACGAAACTGCCGTGACAACCCTGAGGGCTAATCAAAACAAACTGAAAGCCCTGGAAGAAAACCGTCATGTGGCAGAGGAAGTGTATAGGGTTTCGGAGAACCGCTACACGGAAGGGCTGGCCCCCATCACTGAATTGCTCGATGCCGAAAGTTCCCTGCGTCAGGCCCAAAGCAACTACGTGGGCATTTTGGCTCAACTTAAACTGGCAGAAATTGACCTCCTGTACACCAATGGAGAACTCATAAAAATGGCCGAATAGGCTTTCATTATTTGTTGAAAAGGTTGAGAATAGGTGATAAGGATTAGCGGGGTCAATCTCAACTTTTCTCTACATATCTCAACTTTCTCAACCTCTAAAAAGAATCACCTTCAACATGAAAAAGATTATAAAATACAGCATCTGGGCAATCGTTTTGGGAGCACTGGGTTACGGTGCCTCTACCCAACTTTCGAAGAACAAGGAAATACTGGAAGAAAACGCCAAACTTTCCGCTGAGCAAAATGCCGTGCTCCCCGTCGTGACGGGAACTGCTGCGCTCGCCTCATGGGAAGGTAACTTTAGTGTTACAGGCAACTTTGCACCTTATAAAAAGGTGCCGGTAATGAGCGAGGCAGCAGGTAAAATAGTGAAACTCAACATGGCGAATGGCTCCTATGTTAGTGAAGGAGCCTTGCTGGCAACCCTCGACAACGACTTGCTTTCCATCGAGTTGGAAACCACAAAAATCAATTTGGCGAAAGCCAATAATGATATTGCCCGCCTGAAAAAACTACTGGGCGATGGCGGCGTGACCCAACAGCAAATCGATGACGCCCAACTCGGCATTGACAACCTGAAAGCCAAAGTCAAAAGCTTGGAAAAGCAAATCTCCATGAGTTTTGTAAAAGCCCCCATTAGAGGGACGGTTACAAATAAGATGGTAGAAAAAGGCTCCCTCGTCGCCCCATCCATGCAACTGGCCACCATCACTAATATCAGCAAATTGAAAATGCAGATTTATCTGACCGAGGAGCAGGTGGTGACTGTGAAAAAAGGACAAACCATCGAGATGAAAGCTAACCTTTTCCCCGATAAAGTTTTCAACGGAAAAATTACTTTCATCGACGTTAATGCGGGTCCTTCCCGGCGCTACCTCGTAGAAGTTGAATTTGTCAACCATGGGCACCGGCTCAAAGCAGGTATGACGGGGACCGCCTTTTTCAACGGTGGCCGGTCGCAACAGGTATTGGCCGTGCCTCGGGAGAGCATCGTCGGCAGCCTGCAGGAGGCCAAAGTGTATGTCATTGAAAATGAAAAGGCCATTCTGCGCCCTGTTGAAACAGGGGTGGTTTTCGGCCACAATGTGCAAATCCGCAAAGGCCTCAAAGCTGGTGATTCTATTGTCGTTTCCGGGCAAATCAATATCTCCGACGGCATGGCCATCACCATCAGCAAATAAATAGTGTAATGAGCGGCATGGCCCGCTGAAACTGAACAACTCATGTCAATTACCGAATTATCAATAAAAAGGCCTTCGCTTATTTTAGTTGTATTCATAGTGCTCATGGTAGCCGGCCTTTACAGTATGACCAAATTGAGCATGGAGCTTATACCGAAATTCTCTGCTCCTTTTGTTGTGGTCAATACGGTTTATCCCGGGGCGAGCCCGGAAGAGGTTGAAAACTCTGTGACCAGGGTTATTGAAGATGCTGTTTCCGGCATGGAGAACATCGTCTCTCTAAGGGGAACCTCATTTGAAAGCCTTTCTTTTGTTTTCATAGAATTAAAAGATGGTACAAACATAGATAATGCCCTTGCCGATGCGCAACGAAAAGTCAATGCAGTGGAGAGGCGATTGCCCGGCGATGCAGACCCTCCCTCGTTGACGAAATTTGCCATGGATGAATTCCCCATTATGAGTATAGGGGTTATTGCATCGGCTGCTCCCTCAGAGTTTTACGACCTGGTAAACGACCGCATAAAGCCGGCGCTGTCCTCCGTGCCCGGAGTGGGTGAAATTAAAATTATCGGCGGTCAGGAACGCGAGATAAAAGTAAACGTGAACCGCCAGGCACTAGAAACACGCGGACTCACAATACTGCAAGTAGTTCAAGCTTTGAAAAAGGCCAATCTTGACTTCCCAACCGGAAAAATAGAAAATCGGAAAGAGCAGCTCATCATACGTTTGGCCGGCAAATTTAAGTCGCTCGACGACATGCAATCTCTCGTCGTGGCAGTCAATGCCACCAACGGCGCGCCTGTTAAATTGGGGGAAATTGCTGAAATTACCGACGGTCTCAAAGAGCTAAAAAGTATGAGCCGGGTGAACGGAAAGGAAGCCATCGGTCTCCAGATTGTTAAAACTACAGATGCCAACGCCTTGTCAGTTTCAAACGGAGTACTGGATAAGATCGATGAATTGGAAAAGCAGTTCGAAGCGCAGCATCTCGAATTTTCTGTTGCCAACAACCAGACGGATTTCACGGTCGAAGCTGTAAATGCCGTTGAACACGACTTGATGCTTGCCATTGTTCTCGTGGCCGTGGTGATGCTCTTTTTCCTTCACTCCATTCGCAATGCCGTCATTGTGATGTTGGCCATTCCCACCTCGCTTGTTTCAACGCTCATCATGATGTATGCCTTCGGGTTTACCCTCAACCTGATGACTCTGCTCGCCATGTCGCTGGTCATAGGTATTCTCGTCGACGATAGCATCGTAGTGTTGGAAAATATTTACCGACATCTCGAACAGGGCATGAAACGACGAGCAGCAGCCCTGCTCGGACGAAACGAGATAGCTTTCACGGCATTGTCAATTACCCTCGTCGACGTGGTTGTTTTTGTTCCAATTGCAGTTACATCGGGCATTGTTGGAGACATCATGCGGCAATTCGCGCTGGTGGTCACGTTTTCCACGCTCATGTCGTTGTTCGTTTCTTTCACCCTTACCCCGATGTTGGCCAGCCGTTTTTCAAAGCTCGAAAAATTTAATGACAAAAGCATTTCCGGTTTTATTTTCAACGGATTTGAGCGGATTCTTAAAAGGATAAACGACTGGTATGGACGGGTCATAAGCCGTCTGCTCGACCCGGTTAAAATACCTTACAGGAAGGCTCGCTTACGCAAAATGGAGGCGTTGGAAGCAGCAGATGGAAAACCTCGCAAAAAGCACTTCAATTTTTACCTCACAGCGCTCCTCGTACTTATAGCGACAGGCGTGGTATTTATTGGCTCCTTTTCGCTGGTGTCAAATGGGTTCATCGGTTCGGCCTTTATTCAGCCTAGTGACCGGGGTGAGTTTATTATAAAACTCGAACTTCCCAAAGATGCGACGTTGCAGGAAACGAACCTTTCTACCCTCGGTGCTGAAAAATTTCTTTTTGGAAAAAAAGAAATAACCAATGTATTCACTACAGTGGGTCAGACTTCCAGCATGTTGGGGAGTCAGAATGTGAACAACATGTCAGAGATGACACTGAAACTCTTGCCTCGCGACCAGCGTGGTGGAATCTCCACGGACCTGTATGCCCAGCGCATTCGCAACGAGTTGGAAATGCAATTGCCAGGGGTGAAAGTCACGGCAGCACCGGTGAGTTTCATGGGAGGGGCCGACCAGGAACCTATCATTATTTTCTTTAGCGGCACCGATAAGGATTCCGTCATGCACTATGCTGACCGTGCTTTGGCTAAGATTCAAAAAATTCAGGGAATCGTAGGTGCGGAACTCACTGTTGAAGAGGGAAACCCGGAAATAAAAGTTTCGGTGGATCGCGACCGCATGGCCCAACTCGGCATCTCATTGGATATGGTTGGGGCTACCATGCAAACCGCCTTCAACGGCAACACCGATGTGCAATTCCGGGATTCCGGCAAGGAGTACGACGTGAATGTAAAAATGGATGCTTTCAACCGCCGCAGTATCACCGACATTGGCAACCTCACCGTTCTGAATAATCAGGGGCAACTGATACGGCTCAGTCAGTTTGCCAATATTCTGTCGTCCACGGGACCCAACCAGTTGGAGCGGCACAACCGGCTGCCTTCGGTTACCCTTAAATCGAAAGTATTGGGCCGCACGAGTGGCGACGTCGGTGCCGATATTCGTGGCATTATAGAAGGCAGTATGCCACCACCTGCCAATGTCTCTATTGCTTACGAAGCTGATATGAAAAACCAGCAGGAGGGCTTCGGCAGCCTGATGCTCGCCTTTATTGCCAGTATCCTGTTCGTGTATCTCATCATGGTGGCCTTATACGACAGTTGGGTCTATCCTTTTGTCGTGATGTTTTCCATTCCGGTGGCAATGGTTGGAGCCTTGCTGGCCATGGCACTCACGATGAGCGTGCTCGATATTTTCTCTATTGTAGGCATCATCATGATGGTAGGGCTGGTGGCCAAGAACGCCATCCTCCTCGTGGATTTCGCCAACCAAGCCCGCGAGAAAGGTGCTAATGTACACGATGCGCTTGTGGAAGCCGGCCGCACGCGCCTGCGTCCAATTCTGATGACCACCCTCGCCATGACAATTGGGTTCATGCCAATCGCCTTGGCCAACGGTGCTGGGTCGGAGTGGAAAAACGGCCTCGCATGGGCACTCATCGGTGGACTGACGAGTTCCATGATACTTACTTTGCTCATCGTTCCGGTGGTCTATCTTTTCGCAGATGCGTGGCGGAGGATGGTTGCCAGAGTGTTGCGGGCATTGGATATTGTGGGCGAGGAAGACGATTCTCTGTCAGCAAATGGTAAAACACTCGAACTCATCGCGGAAGAAGCAGAGCAAGTTTGAGCGGGTCAGACCTATGAGGTACCAAAAACCTCATAGGTCTTTCATTGCAAATAACCCTTTCCTACCCTTCATTTTCGCCTTTTTTCCTTTTGAAAATATAATAAAACGGAGTACCGAGCGCAATCAGAAAAAGTCCGAGACCAGCTTCACGCGGCCGCTCCATGA
>CAZPHZ010000204.1:0-6058 GCA_964586035.1 uncultured Saprospiraceae bacterium | reverse complement strand
TCCGGCGCATTTACAATACTTTGCCCGGCTTTTCCGGCTATCTCGTTGTAAAGTGCGGTAATTGCTGCACCTACTTCCGATGGTTTCACTAAAATGCGGTTGTCTGCGTTGGACCCCGTAAGCGTCATAGCGCTCTCTACCTGGACGTGCCGGGACATCTTAGCTTTCTCAATGTCTTTTATTTTGCGGTTTTCTGCATATTGGCGGGCATATTCAATGGGTGAAATCCAGGTCCCCAGAAAATCAGCACCAAAGCTTACGATGACATCGGCTTTGTCGAAGCTGTAATTCGGAACCGTCTTTTTACCAAAGCAACTATCATTGGCCTCGAGCAGGGCAGAGGAAGAAATGGCATCGTAAGTCACCACTTTTGTGTTTGGAAATTTAGCTGCAAATTCATCCATGGCCCGTTTCGCTGTTGGGCTCATATTGGTGTTGGTAACGATTCTGATTTGGGCAGATTCTGTCAACTTACCAGCAATCTCTTTGTCGAGATCTTCCCAACTCATCTTATTCCATGTGCCACCTTCGTTTTTCATTGGGGCCTGGTAGCGATTGGTATCGTACAGGCTCAATACGGAGGCTTGCGCCCGGGCGCTCGTTCCGCCATGGGTGACGGAAGAAAGCGCGTTGCCCTCTATTTTTATGGGGCGGCCTTCCCTGGTCTTTACAAGAACAGGACAGTAGTCGCCGCCGTTGGCGAAAGAAGAAGCGTAGTAGGTGGCTACTCCTGGCACGATTTCATCGGGTTTCACCACATACGGGATGGCCCGCTTCACGGGGATGTCGCAACTTGCAGCAATAGTGGCTGCACCCACGCTGAAGCCGAGATATTTGAGAAAATCACGGCGGGAAGTCTGGACATTCAGTGCCTCATCGCGTACGAGAGCAGTGCTTTCGTCGGAAAACTCCCTTTCGATGGACTCAATAAAGTGGGGGTCATTTTCCAAGTGCTCGACCCCTATCCAAATGTCCTTATTCTTATTTTGATCCTTCATCCTTATATATTAATGTGTCGTGATTCTAAATTGAAATAAACTGGAGGGCCGGTATCCACTCCAACGGGCAAAAGCAATAATTAATAATGACATTTTTGGCACTCCGTACCGCCAATGTTTTCTACGGTCACTTTGTCCCGCTTTTTATCCTTAATTTCCTGGTGGTATAATTCGTAATAATTATCGTAGTACCCATTGTCAGCAAATTTCACCTCCGTCTTCCGGTGGCAGTTTACGCACCAGCCCATTGATAAGGGTGCGTACTGTTTCATTTCTTCCATCTGTTGCACTGGTCCATGGCAGGTTTCACAAGCTATGCCGCCAACGGTGACGTGTTGAGAGTGGTTGAAATATACGTGGTCCGGAAGGTTGTGAATGCGCACCCATTCGATGGGTCCTTGAATCTTGTCGTCGCCGGATTCTTTATTGGTGAGGGCTTTGACGATGCCATTCCACTGGTTTTCAATGAGTGCTTCCCCTTCATTGTCAAGGCTGCCTTTATCGGTGATGTAAGTATCAGCGATCCATTTTGTGTAAATTCTTTTTACTTCCTCATCGGTAAGGTTTTCATAGTTCTCAAGGTATTTGTCGGTACTTGGGTCGTAACCAATCGAGGCGTATATTTTGGTGAGTTCAGCAGTGCCATAAGTGGAACCTACCTTGATGGCCTTGTGGCAGTTCATGCAAGTGCTGGCAGCCGGAATCACCGATTGTTTGCTCCGGCGAGCGCCATCGTGGCAATAATTGCAGTCGATTTTCTGGACGCAAGTGTGCGTAATATGGGAAAACTTAATAGGCTGTTCCGGCTGATAGTTTTGTTGTCTACCCAATTTAACGGCGTTGTTGACAGTGATATATCCTCCAAAAAGGATGGCTGCGAAAATCACAAAGCTGATAATGCCTTTACTTGTCAATATCTCCACGAGAGTTTTTCTCGGCACGTCTTCGCCCGTTTCTTTAACCAATGACATGTGGTTTAGATTGGAAATAATACGGGCGAGAATCACAGCAAGCACCGCTAAAACTACAAACATCAACAAGTAGATCATTTGACCTCCTTCCTCAACCTCGGTAGGCACGGCGCATTCATCTACGATGGCTTCGCCACCAGCTTGCTTTTGACCTGCACCGCTGAAAACATAGTCGATATAGGTCAGGATTTTGGCTATTTCTTCATCTTTAATATTGGGGAAACTAGTCATTACAGTGGGCTTCCACTCGTTCCAAATGGCAGTGGCGCGAGGGTGTCCTGCGTCAATCATAGCCTGTGAGTTGCGCACCCAAGCGTACAGGTCCTCCTGAGGGAAATCTGCCCACCGGTCCTGAACACCCCCAAGAGCCGGCCCCGTCATCTTACTTTTCATATCACGGTTGTGGCAGGCGCCGCAATTATTCTTGAATAGCGTAGCTCCGGCATCAATTGCTGCCTGGTCTTGGGCGGTCAGCGAAATTGTCAGAGAGGAAAATAGAAGAAATAGGAAACTGTGTTTCAGACGCTTATATGTCATTTTACCATGGTTGTAATCAACGGAACTTGACATACGTATTACCATATTGTCAAAGTTGGCGCAAAGATATAATTCGCTGTATTTTTTCACAGGGTTTTTAAAAGTAAAATTTATTTAGACAATATCCACATAGGCTGGGCGCCCAACGAGAATAGTTGCAGGATAAATGGAAGTTGGAAATATAAACCCCTTGCAAATCAAAGAGATGCAAGGGGTTTATTAAGATGAACAGTCTTAAAAGTGAAGTTTGAATCCTACCTGCTCACAACGATTTTTTTGGTTAACACCTTGTTGTCTATAACAATCTTCATGATATATACACCTGGAGGTTGTTCAGAAAGGTCGAAATTGAAATCGTCTTTTGCCGAAATATTTCTGAAATACCGGCCGGTTTGGTGCCCCGCTATATCATAAATAGAAATGAGCACCTCTGATGCCTCCGGCAAATCGATTGTCAACAAAAATTTTCCAGAAGTTGGATTTGGTTTAAGCCTGATTTTTTCAGCCATCCCAGTCTCAGAAAGGGCCGTAAGGTTTTCCACCGTCACAGAATCTATGGTGAGGCAACCATTTGCATCAAGTGCATGCAAGACATAGTTTCCGGCGGAAAGCCCAGAGAGGTCTTCCTGTGACGAAAACAATAAACCATCGAGATACCACTCAAAAGTATAAGGCTGACCGGCACCGCCGGAGACGGTAATCGAAATCGAACCCTCCATATTGGATCCGACTTCAGCAATGACTTCATCCACAACAACGGAAAGTTCACTGGCTTCTCCAACTGTTACGCTGGCAGTGGCGGTGCAGCCATTTTCGTCTGTAACTGTTACCTCGTAGGTGCCCGCAATTAGATTTGCGACAGAAGGTCCGTTGGCACCATTACTCCAGGTATAAACCACCGCTCCTGTTCCACCTCCGGAAGTTGCCATTGCGAAACCATCGTCTCCACCAAAACAGCTCACATCATTGCCGCTGGCGGTTGTGAAAAGCGATTCCGGTTCGGCGATGCTCGTAGTAACGCTGGTGCTGCATCCGTTTGCATCGGTCAAAACTACGGTATAACTTCCCGGACCCAGTTGGTCGATCGCCGGTGACGTTTCTCCATTGTTCCAAAGGAAAGTGACGACACCCGTTCCTCCATCATAAGATGCGAGGGCTGCTCCATCTTCGCTACCGAAGCAACTAATATCGGATGCATCTACGTTGGCAGTAAGCTGTTGTGGTTCGGAAATGTCATAAGAAGTAGTGACAGTGCAACCGTTGGCATCGGTAAGTGTAGCGGAATAGTTTGCCGCAGGCAGGTTTGAAATAGCAGACGTTGTAGCCCCATTGCTCCAGAGATAGGTAATATCGCCCGTACCACCTGCATAAGTAGTAGAAATCGCCCCATCGGTTTCCCCGAAGCAGGTGATGTCTACTCCGGAGGCAACCGCAGTCAGAACCGGAGGTTCTGTGACCTCGATGGAATCGGTGGCGGTACAGCTGTTTGCGTCCGTTGCGGTTACTGTGTAGTCCCCCGCCGTTAAGCTGCTTATGTTGGCCCCGTTATCTCCATTGCTCCATAGGTATGCTGTGTTTCCGGCTCCGCCGGAATAAGTCACGGAAGCAACACCGTCACTTCCACCGAAACAATTTACATTCTCTGAGCCTATCGATAAGGTAAGCAAATCGGGTTGGGTTACATGGACGGATGATGACGCACTACATCCATTTTCATCCGTCGCAATGACCACATAATCACCTGCGCTGAGGTCAGTGATGGTGGCAGTCGTTTCTCCATTGGACCAGGCGAAAGTCAGCATCCCGGTGCCACCAGAGCTCGTAACTGTTGCTTCGCCATCGCTGCCGCCGAAACAATTCACATCGGTAGCAGTGACAACATTTTCAATTGCCGTAGGCTGGCCAACTTCCACACTGGCGATAAGCGCGGTCCCAATTTCATCCGTTACTGTCACCGTATAGGTACCAGCAGAGAGACCGTCCACATCTTTGCCTGTGGCCCCGTTGCTCCAAATGTAGCTATAGGGCGCATAACCGCCCCCAACGGAAGTAGTAGCGGTACCATCATCACCGCCATTGCAATTGGCATCGGTTGCGGAAGCCGAGAGGGAAAGTGGGTAGTCGAATTCGAAAGCCAGAAAGGCTATTTCTTCGGTGGTATGGTATCGCTCCGTATCATAAATCTGGTCTTCATCTATGGCCAATGCCATCGTGGTGCCGGCGATGGGTTGGTCTCCCATGAGTACTGGCCAGCCTCCGTCACCACCGTCCATTCCGGTAATACTTAGCACGGCGAGGGTGGCCTTGTCGAGATTCAGATTGTACTTATTGCCATTCACATTGCCGGAGGTTCCTTCCACGATATCTGGTCCAACGGCAGCCTCCAATTTGACCCCGTTGAATAAATCAACACCCGATTCTACGACCACGATTCCGATGGTTTCATCAATCCTGTCTGTGATGGTGTCCTGGGCAATGTGTTTGCCAGCGGCAAAACTTATACTGTCCGGTGCTGCACTGCTATTATTGGTATGGGAGGACCAAAAAGAGGACCATCTATCATCCTGTTGGCTCATCACTTGCCCGACCACTACCGGGTGGGAGTAAATATTCTGGTAGGTTCGCTCTTCCCGGTTGTTCCAACTGGTGAAGTTTCCAGCGGTGAGTGTTGAAGATGCACGTTGTGCCTCCATTGTGATGCCATGGTCTGCTTCGGTATAGACCCCTTCTTCCACCACAAAATATTGCACCTGATATGTTGCGCTTGTGGTGTCGCCGGGGTTTTGTACCCGGAGGTCAAAGGAATTACCACCCACATTGGTGATTCGGGTGACCACAGGCGGCATGATGTTGTTCGGCATAACCACAGTGGCAATCACTACCATCGAAGAATAATCATTGGAAAGCGAGACCGTTTGCCATGCCTCGCCAACATCGGGCACAAAGCCCACCTCCATGAAATAGGTGAGCGCTAAGTTGGGGTCACAATAGTCGGGAACCCCGTCATTGTCATTGTCGAGGTTATCATCGTGGCCGGGGCATTGGTCGAGCGCGTCACATACACCATCTTCGTCGGAATCCAGTGTAATGCCAACACAAGAGCAGTCGTAGGCATACACATCCAGCACGGTACATGGATCGCCGTCGTCGCAAGGCCGGCCTATGAGGCTGTTGTTACAGGGGTCGCACCCATCGGGCACACCGTCATTATCGCTGTCAATATTGTCGTCGTTGCCGGGGCAAATGTCAAATGCGTCGCAGACGCCGTCGTTGTCAGAGTCATCGCCCGTAAAGGTGCCGGTACAGTTGCAATTTGCGTCGTACACATCATCAGAGGTGCAAGGGTCTCCGTCATCACAAGGGGTTCCAATGAGGGCATTATCGCAAATGTCACAGCCATCGGGTATTCCATCACCGTCACTGTCCAATCCATCGTCTGAGCCTTCACACAGGTCTTGGGCGTTGCAGATGCCATCCATATCAGTGTCCGCATATTTTCCACCGCAATTGCAATTTGCGTCGAACACATCGTCAGAAGTGCAGGGGTCGCCA
>CAZPHZ010000203.1:0-6125 GCA_964586035.1 uncultured Saprospiraceae bacterium | reverse complement strand
GGGGTAGCTTCCCGGTCGGAGCAAAGTACGACCATCAGGTTGCTCACCATGCTCGCCTTTTTCTCCTCGTCGAGGTCAACGATGTTTTTATCTGAAAGCTCGGCCAATGCCATTTCCACCATGCTCACGGCACCCTCCACTATTTTGAAACGAGCGGCCACAATGGCCTCGGCTTGCTGGCGTTTGAGCATTGCATTGGCGATTTCCTCGGCATAGGCCAAGTACCCGATACGGGACTCCATGACCTCGATGCCTGCAATGGCCAGCCGTTCCGAAAGCTCTCTCTCCAAGCCGTGATTCACCTCATCCATACCGGAACGCAGTGTGATTTCCGACTGGTCATCGTCAAAATTGTCGTAAGAGTACATCCCGGCCAAGTGGCGCACGGCCGCATCACTCTGCACTCTGACGAAGCTCTCGTAGTCGTCCACTTCAAAGGCCGACTTGAAGGTGTCCCTCACCCGCCATACCGTGATGACGCTGATGAGGATGGGATTTCCCCGCTTGTCGTTCACTTTCACCCGCTCGCTCTCGAAATTGCGGGCACGTAGGGAAAAGGCCTTGCGGCTGTAAAAGGGGTTTACCCAATAGAATCCATTCTTTTTCACGGTGCCGGTATAATTGCCAAACAACGTGAGCACCCTGGAACCGTTGGGATTTATGTAAAAGAATCCACCTAAGGTTATCAAAGCCACGACGCCAGTAACGAAACCAAAAAGGAAGTTTTCTATTGAAAAGAAATAGATGGCGGCAATGACTAAAACAACCCAGACCAGCAACACGAGGTAACCCGTAACGGGACGAACTGTTTTTTCTTCCATGACGATTTTTATTTGATGTTAAAATGATGGCATAAAAATATTACATAGTCATCGAATTGCCAAATTTTTTTCTATTAATTTTGGCGGGATTTCTACCATCTGCCACTTTCGCCAGAGGAAAAAGGGCTAACCAATTCGTAGTTGATTAGCCCTTCTGCTTACCCGTTGTCTTTTCTTGCTTTAATTAATCCTTGTAAAACATCCATTTGCCCAACTCCTTCACGGTAGCTTTTTTCCCATAAAGCAAAATGCCGACCCGGTAAATACGGCCAGCGAGCCACACAAAGAAAAAAGCCGATACCCCCAACACTACCATTGAAACGAGCACTTCCCAAAGCGGAGGCTCGAAAGCTATGCGCGCAGGCATGATGACCGGTGAGCAGAGCGGGATGATAGACAGCCAGGTGGCCAAAGGACTGGCAGGATTTTCTATCACGGGGCTGATGAGTACGATGGAAATGATGATGGGAAACATGGCTATGAAAGACAATGATTGGCCCTCGCCCAAGTCGTCACCCATGGCAGATCCTACTGCGGCAAAAAGGGAGGCATAGATAAAATATCCCCCCAGGAAATAAAACAGAAACACTGGAATGATGTAGCCCCAGTTCTGGTCGCGGATGAGCGACAAAGTATCGCCGAATTGGGCCAATGCCTCACTTGAGGGTTGTTGCTGCATTTGACCCATGGAATCTTGCATCGCCGATGGATCTATGGGCACGAACATACCTGCCACACTTATCAGCACCACTGTGAGCACTATCCAAACGACCATTTGGGTGAGGCCGACCCCGCTCACGCCGATAATTTTACCCATCATAAGTTGAATGGGCTTAACCGAAGAGATGATGACCTCCACGATGCGGTTGGTCTTTTCCTCCATCACAGAGCGCATGATCATGGCGCCGTAAAAAATGAGGATGATGTAAATGATAAAACCGGAGATGAACCCGATGGCCGTTGCTACACCGGCGCTGTTCTTTTTATCGCTTTCAATAAGGTGGCCGTTTTCATCGAATGCCAGCTCTTTTTGGTCGAGCGTGATGTCGGTTTCGAAACTTTTAAGCACGCCTTGGTCGTACCCCGATGCGGCGATTTTATAATCCTCGATGCGCCCGGCCACCTTCCGCTCGATGAATTCCTTTGTGCTCAGCGAAAGCTGCCCCTCGGAGTAATAAACGATGTTCATTTTTTTGTCGAGGTTCTCAAAAGAAGGAATGTAGAGCACACCGTCGTAGCCCTTTTCTTTATAGGTCGTCTTCAAATCTTCTAATGCCGCACTTTCCAAGGCAAAATCCACCCGCTCATTAGAATCGATGCTTCCGGTGAAGATGCCGGAATCGTCAATCACGGCCACGCTTTTTTGCTCATCGCCACTGGCAAAGACCATGAGCAAAGCTGGCAAAGTCATCAGTGCCACCAGTATCAGCGGTGAAATCAGGGTGATGAGGATGAAACTTTTTTTCTTCACCCTCGTGAGGTATTCGCGTTTAATAATCAGCCAAAGCTTGTTCATTTTTCAATTTGTTTAATAGCCGGTTCGCCTTCCTCACTATTACCGTCCTCTCCCACCCGTTTGATGAAAATCTCGTTGATGCTGGGCAATATTTCGCGGAAAGAATTGATGTGAATATCGTGCTGGATGAGATGCCGCAGGATGTCGTTCGAATTGCCGCCCTCGAAAATCTTGACCGTCAGGGTATCTTCGGAAATATCCTGAATGTGAAATAAAGGATTGGCGTCATCGGCAGCCTGCAAGCCGGTGGGCAAAGTGCCGGCATATTCTATTCTGAAGAGATTTTCCTTGAACTGTTGTTTGATGTCATCGACACGGCCTGTGAGCACATTTTTCCCTTTGTTAATCAGCACGATATATTCACACATAGCCTCCACCTGCTCCATTTGGTGGGTAGAAAAAATGATGCTCGTGCCCTGCTCATTGAGCTTTCGGATTTCGTCTTTGATGAGATTGGTATTGATGGGGTCGAGGCCGCTGAACGGCTCATCCAGAATTAGCAGTTTTGGTTTGTGGAGCACCGTGGCGATGAATTGCACTTTTTGCTGCATGCCTTTTGAGAGTTCCTCGATTTTCTTGTTCCACCACCCTTTTATCTCCAGGCGTTCGAACCAGTGGCGCAACTCCTGCTTTGTCTCTGCTGCCGACAGACCTTTGAGACGGGCGAGGTAGGTTAGCTGTTCGCCGACTTTCATTTTTTTATACAAACCGCGCTCCTCCGGCATGTAGCCTATTTGCGCCGGATGGCGCGAATTGAGCTTCTCGCCATCTAACCAAATGGTGCCGCTATCGGCTCTTGTGATGGTGGTGATGATGCGGATGAGGGAGGTCTTGCCGGCGCCGTTGGGGCCGAGCATGCCGAAGATTTTCCCTTCCGGAATTTCAAAACTCACGTGGTCAACAGCGATGGTTTTTTCGTAGGTCTTGACGACATTATCGAAGCGAAGTATGCTCATTGGCTAAAAATTGGATTTTCGATATTCGGTGCCGGGCAAGAGGCCGCGGCAGGCCGCCAAGGTAGGTAAAATGCGAAAGACAGACGGTTGCGAATTCTATGTAAACGAGCATTTATTAGATAAAAATCCAAATGGTACAAACATGGGAGTATTTCACCTGAAATAGTGGAAAGAAAGTCACCCATTTTTCCACCGCTCCAATTTTGGGACTCCTTTTGAAAACCAGCCCGCCACGAAACCAGGGAAACCCATTTCTTTCAGTTTGCCTTTTACGAAACCCTGCATTTGTGCAGCGGTAATGTCCGGCTGGAGAAATTTTCCATCGGCGTAGCAATGGCTGCAATACATTTTGCTGAGGGTGCCACCGGCTTCGGTGCCGCCACCTTTCGGGTCCTTTTTGAGCGGCATGCCGCAACTCTGACAGTTTTTGTAAGCCTTTTCCATTTTATCAGATGTATTTTGTTTCCCGCAAAGGCAGGAAAATTAAGCAGCAACGATTTTGGCCCCTTCCTCTTTCAAAGCGGCTTCTTCCCCGTTATCTTCAGCTTTCACTTCATCCAGTTCGAAACGCAGATTGTCAATAATGAAATCTTGCCTTTCGGGGGTGTTTTTTCCCATGTAATACCGGAGCAGCGATTCAAGGTCGGTTTCGTCGCGGAGCAGCACTTGATCTATGCGCATTCCCTCGCCGATAAAATCCTTGAACTCTCCGGGCGATATTTCCCCTAAGCCTTTGAACCGGGTAATCTCCGGTTTGCCTCTCAACTGCTGGATGGCCTCCTGCTTTTCCGCTTCATCGTAGCAATAAAAGGTTTTCTTTTTATCGCGCACCCGGAACAGGGGCGTTTGGAGGATAAACAAATGCCTGCTGCGCACGAGGTCGGGGAAAAACTGGAGGAAAAAAGTGAGCAGTAAAAGCCGGATGTGCATGCCGTCCACGTCGGCATCGGTGGCTACAACCACCCGGTTGAATCTCAGGTCGTCGAGGCCATTTTCAATTTGCAGCGCATGCTGCAAAAGGTTCAGTTCTTCATTTTGGTAAACCACTTTGCGCGTCATGCCGAAGCAGTTGAGGGGCTTGCCCCGAAGGCTGAATACCGCCTGCGTGGCCACCTCGCGGGCCTTTGTTATGCTGCCACTGGCCGAGTCTCCTTCAGTTATAAAAATGGTTGTGGCGTTGCGCTGGTCTTCATCGGTTTTGCGCACCGGGTCGTTGAAATGAATACGGCAGTCCCGCAATTTTTTGTTGTGGAGGTTGGCTTTTTTTGCCCGCTCATTCGCCAATTTTTTGATGCCGGCCATGTCTTTGCGCTCGCGCTCCGATTGGACAATGCGCTTTTGCATAGCTTTAGCCACCTCTTCATTTTTATGGAGAAAATTGTCTAACTCTGTTTTCAAAAAGTCGATGACAAAGGAGCGGATGGAAGGCCCCCCCGGCCCCATCTCCTGTGAACCGAGTTTGGTTTTTGTTTGAGACTCGAACACAGGCTCTTCTACACGCAGGCTGATGGCTGCCACAATGGAGGCACGGATGTCTTTCGCGTCGTAGTTTTTGTTGAAAAATTCGCGCGCCACTTTTACGACGGCCTCGCGATAGGCGTTCAGATGGGTGCCGCCTTGCGTGGTATGCTGGCCATTTACAAAAGAGTAATATTGCTCACCGTATTGGTTGCCGTGTGTCAGGGCGATTTCGATGTCGTCCCCTTTGAGGTGAATGATGGGATAGAGCAATTGCTCCGACTGGTGCTTCTTGGTTAGCATGTCGAGCAAGCCGTTTTTGGAATGAAACACTTTGCCGTTGTACCGGATTTTCAGACCGGCATTCAGATAGGTGTAATTCCAAAGCTGGTTTTCGATGAACTCACTGCGATAGCTGTAATGTTTGAACACCGAGCTATCGGGCTTGAACACCACACAGGTCCCATTATCTTCAGTGGTTTTCTGGAGCCGGTGGTCTTTCCGCATTTCACCTCGCTCAAACTCGGCTACTTTGGACTTGCCTTCGCGCACCGATTGTACTTTGAAATAATCGGACAGGGCGTTGACGGCTTTGGTGCCCACCCCGTTCAACCCGACGGATTTTTTGAAAGCTTTGCTGTCGTATTTGCCCCCGGTATTTATTTGCGACACGCACTCGACGACCTTGCCGAGCGGAATGCCCCGGCCATAGTCCCGCACTTCCACTATGCCATCTTTCACCGTGACCTCGATTTCCCTTCCGTAGCCCATCACGTACTCGTCGATGCAGTTGTCGAGCACCTCTTTGAGCAGCACGTAGATACCGTCGTCTTGCGAAGAGCCATCGCCCAATTTCCCAATGTACATGCCCGGCCGCATGCGGATGTGCTCCCGCCAATCGAGGGATTTTATGTTGTCTTCGGTGTAACTTACTTTTTGAGACATTGATTCGTGAGATTTATTTTTCGCAAATCTAAAAATTTTCGACTACAACTTCCAACAAATTGTTTCTAAAGACCGGAACAAATATTTTCATGAATTTTAAATAAACCTGCCAAAACCACACCGTCATGCGTCTTGTTCGCCTTGCCAAATTTCGGGAGTGGCTCACAAAACTCGTTGATGCTTTGGTCCTCCTTGCAGGCGGGATGCCATCCAATTTTTCAAAATGTCAGATAGCGGAATGGCCTATTTAGAGCCTTATCAAACTGCAATTTGCAAACCTATGACCGGACACCTTCTATCTATCTGCCATTTTGCCAGAAGATAGGGGTAACCCCCCTCCAATTTCATCTTTTAACCAAAATGCGGTATATTTCATTACCCGGTTAAGAATTGCTTAAATGCTGCCAGGGTTTTATGAAATAAGAAAAC
>CAZPHZ010000202.1:0-6143 GCA_964586035.1 uncultured Saprospiraceae bacterium | reverse complement strand
AATCCGGTGTCAAAAAATACATGCTCCCATCTTACACACTAAATCCGCAATTCAATCAGCCGCGGGTTTTCCGAGTTGTATGCAGGAGGGTATCATCTCGCTGGCATATTTGTATCCCTCCTCCCACCACGCCAGCATTTGAACGGGGTTGAAGATGAATGAATTTTCAGTGAGCAATCTTGGCGTGTGATAACAGTTTAGACGTACGTGCTGGTTCGAACTCTCTAATTGTCCTATTGCAATGTCGTCAATACTTATTTGTTCGAGCATGAAGCTGAACGTGCGAAACAACAGGTTGAATGCGTTGGACACCGGTAACTGGCAGTGTAACGTGGATTTTTCTGGATCGAGAATAATGGCATCAGCCTCGCATGCCCCGCGCCGTATAGCCTCTCTCAGGGGCAGGTAATTCCCAAATCCTCCGTCGGCGTATTCCATTCCGTTTTTCACTACCAAACTCATGAAGGGCACCAGGTTGGCAGAAATCCACATCCAGTCGCAAAAATCTTCGTAACTATTTTCATGCACCGATTGATATTCCACGGAATAGCAGCTCAGGTTTGCAACGGTGACGATTACCTCTTTACCGCTGTCGCGCAGACGCAGGTAATCTTCCTGAGTGAAGGTTCGCCGGATCAATTGACGAAGGCTTTTGCTCTCGCCAAAAGTTTTTTTGCCCAGCAAAAACATTCGCAACGTGTTGAAGTGGTTGATGCGGTAGGTGAGAAGGCCTCTATGCTTACGGATGATAAACGGGCAGGTACTGAAAATGTCTTTTTGCCGGATGGAAGTAAAAATGGCTTTCAGCCGTTGTGTTTCTCCCAACGCCAGCAGAGGCACTAGCAAACTCCCCGCGGAAGTGCCGAGAAAGATATGGTAGTCGTTACAGCATTGGCCCAGTAAATACTCTGCAATGCCGCCGGCAAAAGCTCCCTTGCTGCCCCCTCCGGATATCACGAGGGCTCGCTTAGGACTGCCGTTGTTTTGTTGAGCTGTCATTTTTCACGAAACACTGTTCACTTAAAAATGAGTGTCCGCACGGAAACATTTTGGCAACGTTATGCTATTTTCAAAAAAAAATCTACACCAATTGTCAGGTTTGGACATTTTTCCCCACCAATGGGTCAAACAAAATAACCACGACATGATAAATGTAAATTTTAAAAGAGAACCTCAAATCATCGCCATGAACGGCGTATTGAATGCCCCGAGTCTTCCTGCTCTTTTTGAGAAGATACCCGCCACCACCCTGAAAAGGGGAGAGGCGGTGATATGCGGCAGTCATGCTCAACATTATGTTTACTTAGTGGCAAAAGGGATGGTGAAATTGAATTCCTTCCACGACGGCAAGGAAATGCTGGAAGACTATTTGAAAGAAGGGGAGATGTTCAATTGCGGTGCGTTGTTTCAGCAAGAGCATGAGGATCTGTCGGCCGAAGCCATGACTCACCCCACAGCTATCAAGAAGATTCCTGTGCAACAATTGAGGAAGGCTATGAATACCAATGCCTTGCTTTACGAAGACATAATGTCAAGCGTTTCAGCCTCATTGGGCCGCACCTTAGAGCGGCTGCGCCGGTTAACGCTGCTCAGTTCCCGCCGCCGTGTGGTTCACTTTTTGGCCAACCACGTGAAGACCTCCGGCCGTCGTGTCGGGTACGAATACGTTATAAAGCCTCTGATGACCCACCAGCAAATAGGCAACATCGCCGGTACATCCCGGCAAACCGCCACCACTGTGATGAACGAACTTCGCCGCGAGGGCATCATACATTTCACGCGCAGTTACCTCATCGTGCGCGACTTGGATGCTTTGATTAAAATGACCGAAAATTAAGTCGAATGAGCGCGGTACTGCAAGAGATAAAAAGAAAGGCGATTCCCCGCCTTACCACTGCCCAAATGATCGAAGTGGATCGTCTGATGACGGAAGAGTATCGCATCGGGCTACTTCAGATGATGGAAAATGCAGGTCGCAGTTTAGCTTCGCTGGCAATACACCAGTTTCTCCACGGCGAACCTGCCGGTAAACGGGTGACCGTTTTGGCTGGTTCGGGCGGCAATGGAGGTGGCGCATTGGCCGGCGCCCGCAAGCTTCACAGCCGGGGTGCCAGGGTGAGGGTATACTTATCTGCTGAGACCGATGAGGCCATGAAGCCGGCGACCCGCCAGCAGCTCAAAGCTCTTCGGCGTATGGGCGTGAAAATCAACCCTGCCAGTGAATTGAAAAATGCCCCGCCTGCCCACCTCGTTGCCGACGGAGTGCTGGGGTACAGCGTGAGCGGAAACCCCCGGGGTACAGCCAGGACCATGATAGAATGGGCGAACAAACAAACGGGAGCAGTGCTGTCATTGGATACCCCCTCGGGGCTCGATCTTACGACCGGCAAAGTGCACCATCCCACAGTGCGGGCCGATGTCACGTTGACCCTGGCACTGCCTAAACGCGGCCTTTTTTACAAAAAAGCACTCGACTATCGTGGCGAACTTTGGCTGGCCGACATTGGCGTGCCACCGGAATTGTATGCAGAACCCAGTCTCGGCCTCGTTGTGAAACACAGCCTTTTTTCGCGATCCGATATGTTGAAATTGGGATAGGCTTCCGGCTTTGTCAGATTTTTGACAATGCAACTGCATTTAAGAAAATAAAGTGTCAGGATTTTGGCTTGCAGGCAACTATGATGGCAAAAGGAAAAACACCTGAAGTTATTCGTTTCATAAGCAGTAGTAGTTTTTAAGTAGGTATTGCCGCCGGAGGCTTGGCATCCGGCGGCTGTTTTTTCTCTCCCGGCATACCCGGCAATTGCTTCACCACTAAAAATAACGCCATGAATAAATTGAAAGTCGTTTTTGT
Source organism: uncultured Saprospiraceae bacterium (assembly GCA_964586035.1). Lineage (GTDB taxonomy): Bacteria > Bacteroidota > Bacteroidia > Chitinophagales > Saprospiraceae > UBA6168. The sequence goes on along the minus strand of CAZPHZ010000202.1, from coordinate 3,289 downwards.
CAATCGCTGCAAATTGAACCAGAAGATGATGGCTATGCAAGGCTACCCGGAATTGAAAACCAGACTCAGTATTCTGCACATGACACTTAAAAAGAGCCTTTCTGACATGCAGCGGCAACTTGCGAGTCATGGTGGCGGTGCGCATATAATAAAAATGAAAAAGGCCGGATTTCAACCCCAACTTTTATTGCCGCAGGCCGGCATTTGAGCAGGCGAAAAGAGGCGGGCAATATTTCAATCGCTTTGTTTCTAAGACCATAAAAATCCTGTGCAGGGATTTAATCATGTAAAACCGGAAGTTTTTGATGAATTTGGCTGCTCATCAACCCACTGGAATTATGCCATACATAGAAACTATTGATTACGAAGACTCAATTGGGGAACTCCGAACGATTTACGATAACCTCATCGGTTCCCGGGGCAAATTAGCGGAAGTGCATAAAATACAAAGCCTTAACCCCGCTGCATTGTTGGCACACATGGAACTGTACAAGGCCACTATGTTCGGGCGTTCACCCCTCAAACGCTATCAGCGCGAGATGATGGCGGTGGTGGTATCCGCGGCCAACCGTTGCCCATACTGCATAGCCCACCATAAAGAAGCGTTGCTTTTTTATTGGAAGGACCAAGAGCGTGTAAACCGTGTAGCTGGCCAGTTTGACACCTCTGGCCTTACGGAGGCCGATGCAGCGCTATGCAATCTTGCCCGAAACCTTACCCTGCAACCTGCGAACGATCCGGAATTGGCAGTGGAGGAACTGCATTTGGCCGGTCTGGACGACCGTGCCATTCTCGATGCCGTTCAGGTCATCGCCTATTTCAATTTCGTCAACCGCATGGTGCTGGCATTGGGCGTGACTTACAACGACAACGAAGCCAAAGGCTACAACTATTAATACTCATGAATGTCAACCAGCTTTCGGAGCAATTGCTGCTTGCAGTGAAAATGCAGCAACCCATTGGCCCTCTCACCACGGAATTGGAAAAGTTGCCCATTGAAAAATTGTCAGAGTCGCTTGACTCTGACGCACGAAAACTGGCGTTCTGGATAAATATCTACAATGCCTGGTTTCAAATATTACGCACAGAGCGTCACGTATCCAAATCTGAAATTTACAGGCAGCGGCTAATTACTCTTGCTGGCTATCCTTTTAGTCTAGATGAAATAGAGCATGGCATTTTACGGAAGTACCGCTGGAAATGGTCGCTGGGATATTTGCCCGACCCATTCGCCCGGTCGTTGGTTAAAACAATGGCCGTATCGAAGCAGGATTGGCGCATCCATTTTGCATTGAATTGCGGTGCTAAGAGTTGTCCGCCCATCGCCTTTTATTCTCCTGGAAAAATTGATGAGCAGCTCGATATGGCCACTCTTTCTTTTCTGGAAGCGGAAACCGGAATTTTCCCGGAGAAAAAAGAAATTCATATCACCCGCCTTTTCAAATGGTTCCTCGGCGACTTTGATGGCCGCAGCGGCATCCGCCGCATTTTACGAGAAATGCTGAACATCCCAACGGATGGCTGGAAGCTCGTATTTAAACATTACGACTGGGAGGAGAAACTGGCCCATTATGCGGAACCAAGCCGGGAGACGGCTGAGAAAGGCGCGCTGTGAGGGAATCTACCCTCATGACCGGAAGAGGGAGGATCCGGCTCGCTCTGAAAATAAGTTGGCAATACGTACAAGCCAACGGGTAAGCTCCACAGAAAAAAGATATTCTCGGATTAACGCCGGCGGGCTCAAGCTACGCCGGCGTTTTGCATTTTATCCCTGCTTGCATCTCAGCAAGACTTCATTTTGGGATGATGAAGCATGATTTTCCCCAGCTGTTAAATATTATTTAAGAATTTGCTTAAATAATATTATGCCCTTACATTTGCCTCTATGAAAAATAAAACGCGAAGCAACGTATGTATCCGGGCCTGCCGCGATGAGGGGCAGATTTCCCGCTGCCGTCAGCACGTGAAAGATTTGGCAACGCCCGCCAAAGACTTGGCCAGTACCCTCAGTTTAGCCTCCAACGAAGTCCGTATGAAAATTCTGCTGCTGCTGGCCGAGGAGCACAGCCTGTGCGTGTGCGACCTGGGCGAAATCCTCGGCATGACGGTGCCCGCTGTTTCACAGCATTTGAAAAAGCTCCGCGAAGGAGGGCTGGTATTCACCGAGCAGGACGGCGTGACAATTTACTACCACATCTCGGCCACGGCCAAACCGCTGCTGGATACCTTGTTTCGATTGTTGAACCATCCGGCAGCGGAGCGCAAAACTGCACGGCAACAAGTTGCGGGTTGAGAGGGTTGAGGGGGTTGAGGGGAGTTGAGAACTCAACCTCTCTAAACCATCTCAACCTCCTCAACCTTTAAGAATATACTTAAACATTATTGACATGGAATCACAGAATGCATCAGGAAAATGGGCAGGTGCCCCGACCGTGGCCGGTGTGCTCGCCGCCATTGCAGCCTCGCTTTGCTGCATCACCCCCGTGCTGGCCCTGCTGGCCGGTACGAGCGGATTAGCTTCCACCTTTTCGTGGATGGAGCCTGCCCGCCCCTACCTCATCGCGCTGACCGTGGCCGTGCTGGGCTTCGCCTGGTACCAAAAGCTAAAACCCAAAACGGCGGAAATCGACTGCGACTGCGAGGAGGACGGTAAAGTGCCGTTCATGCAGACCAAGACCTTCCTCGGCATCGTCACCGTTTTCGCCGGGCTGATGCTGGCCTTCCCGCACTACTCCAGAATCTTTTATCCCGACAACAGCTCTGCCGTCACCATCGTGAAAGAGGCGGACGTGCAAACCGTCGCTTTCGACATCGCCGGCATGACCTGCACGAGCTGCGAGGAGCATGTGAAACACGCCGTGAACGAACTGCCCGGCATCGTGGAGGCCACGGCCAGTTTTGAAGAGGGAAAAGCAGAAGTGAAATTCGACAAGTCCAAAACTTCGGCAGACGCCATCAAAGCGGCCATTGACGAGACGGGCTACAAAGTCACGGATTTTAAAATGGCTGAAAATGCCGCGTCACTATCTAAATAGAAGTTTTCATGAAAACCATCCTCCTCCAATCCACCCTCACCTGTCCCCATTGCGGATACCGGAAAGAAGAAAGCATGCCCACCGAAGCCTGCCAGTATTTCTATAAATGTGAAAAGTGCGGAAAGCTGCTGCGCCCTAAGCCGGGCGATTGCTGCGTTTTTTGCAGCTATGGCACCGTGCCTTGCCCTCCCGTTCAGAAAAGCGGGAAAAAAGATGGCGGGATCTGTTGCTGACCATTCCGGCGGCAGCATAAT
>CAZPHZ010000201.1:0-6216 GCA_964586035.1 uncultured Saprospiraceae bacterium | reverse complement strand
ATTTGCCGCGTCTGAGCTAGCGATCTACACATTTTGACTAGTGGTACGGAAAGCTGGCTGGCACCTTGCGATACGTTCTCTTTTTTGAGGCATTGGGATTCAGTGCCTGGCAGACTTCCGGCTCGCAGATCTATCTTATCGCGATGATGCTTTTGGCGGCCTTGGCCATTTATATGCTGGCACAAATGGCGGCTTTTGGCTTTCGCCGAAAAGGGGCCACGCAGGAGTTGCAGAAAACTTCCCCGGCGGCTCCTGTTCAGTCCAAAGTGCTGAATAATTTTTTCAATGTATTGCGGGAACTGAATAAGCAGGATGTAACTGCTCTCATGACCTTATTTTTGAGCGTTGTTTTTCTATACGAAGCTATGTTTTGGGTGGCCCTGCTGGGAACCACAATTACCGCCATCTTGATCTCACGCTCTGTGCACGCTGCCGCTATGGCAAAATCCGGAGCGAATATTTTTGAGAAAATTGACCCAATATTTTTCTACCTCCTCGGGGTCGGCATTCTTTGTTTGATGGTGTTCAACATGGACCTGAGTGTGGTTTCAGCTTCATTGGCTGCGGCGGGGAATCGGGTGTTCCTGGTTTTTGTTATCGCCATCCTCTGGATATTGGCCAACTCCATGTGTCTCCGCACGCTCACGCAGGGCAAGGTGCCTTTTACCGATCTGATGTTTAACCAATTAGTTGGTGATGCGTACAGTACAATCATCCCGATGGCAGGACTAGGTGGAGAACCTTTTAAGGTTAAACACCTCACCAATTGGCTCGATTGGCACACCGCCAGCCGGGCCGAAGTAACCGACCGTTTTATTCATGCTACCACGGGGATGTTGTTTGCATCAACCACCACCTTTATTACCCTGGCCTTCGTGCCTATTGAAGACGCTTATAAAATGCCCATGGTCATTGCTGCAGGATTCTTTGGGCTCTTATCCGTTTGCATGATATGGCTTGCCCTGACATCTGCCCCATCGAAGATTGCGGGTTATTTCTTACAGAAATTGAAAATAGTAGAGAGTTACAGAAGCGAGCCCATTCCTCCGGGCCGGTTCTTTCTGGCTTTTTCCTTCAAATTCCTCGGCAGGGTATTTAACCTGTTCGAGATTTACGCCATCTTTTATATTCTGGGCTTCGAGCCTGGAATCATAGAACTCATTGCGGTGGCCGGTATGATAGCTATCAGCGCCAGTCTCTTTTTCATCATTCCGCAGGGGCTGGGCGTGAATGAAGCGGGTATTTCTACTGCGCTTGCCTTTCTCGGATACACTGCCGCTTTGGGTATCACTTTCGGCCTCATCCGGCGGGCACGAATGATTTTCTGGGCTTTGTTTGGCATGGCGATGCACCTTGCTGTATCTGTCGTGAAGAAAATGGCGCTTAGCAGGGCCAATGCGTGATGCAATTTTGAAAGGCATAAGTTTGGGTTCTAGCCTTTTAAACCCCTTCTGTGTTGATATTTTCAACATTTTCCGACTGTAAGGAACGATGAAATAGTGGTATTTTGAATGGGAAAAATGACCGGGTGATTTGTTGTCACCCGGTCATTTTTGGTCCAGACCGTCAATTATCACCATTTTTAAAATAATTCCCGGGCAAAGGATACATTTGCACACCATTACTTTTTATTTACCATTCAAAGGTATGCCATGAAAATTGTCATTGCTGGTGCAGGCGACCTGGGGTTTCATCTGGCGGAGTTGCTTTCCTATGAAAACCAGAATATTACGCTTGTTGACAACAATCAGGATACGCTCGATTACGCAGCTACGCACCTTGATGTGCTGACGGTAAAAGGAGATTCATCGTCCATTGAAATTATGAAGGAAGCCGGGGCTGCCGCAGCTCAACTTGTGTTGGCTGTCACTACTTCCGAGACCACCAACCTCGTCACAGCTGCTCTCGCCAAGAAAATTGGCGCGCGCAGTACTGTGGCCCGTGTTTCCAACCCTGAATACACGAGAGAGGAGTACAGGGGCATGTTCGAAGAATTGGGTATCGACTCCATTTTTTCCCCTGTGCAATTGGCGGCCAGGGAGATCAAACGCCTCGTGCAGCGTTGCTCGCTGACGGATATTTTTGAATTTGAGAATGGGAAAATTGTACTTACCGGGATTACCATTGGGCCAAATTCACTTCTACTCAACAGGCCCATCAAACAACTGAATGAGTTGCATTCGAATGTAACCGTTCAGTTAATAGCTATTCAGCGCGGCCACAATACCATCATCCCGTCGGGAGACGTGACGCTCAAGCGCAACGACCATATTTATTTTATCACGGAGAATAAGAATGTTGACGAAGTGGAATACCTTGTTGGCGCACAAAAGGTGAACGTCAAAGACATCATGATTCTGGGTGGCTCGATGCTGGCTTTTGAAACCGCCAAATTGCTCGAAGACGACTATAAAATAACACTCATTGAGAGTAACAAAGAACGCTGCAAATATCTGGCTGATCAGCTTCAAAATGCCCTTGTAATAAATGGAAAATATGACAACATAGACTTACTGCAACAAGAGGGATTGGGCCATATGGACGCTTTCGTGGCGCTGACCAATAACGCCGAGACCAATATTATAGCTAGCCTTACTGCCAAAAACAATGGCGTTTTCAAGACCATAGCACAGGTGGAAAATAAAGAGTATACGCGCATCTCGCAGGACATCGGCGTGGATACGCTTATTAATAAAAAACTGATAGCGGCTAACAATATATTTCGCTTCGTAAGGAAGGGCAGTGTGGCGGCCATCACCGGTCTGCACGGAGTGGATGCTGAGGTAATTGAATTTGTAGTAACAAAAAATAACAAAGTAACCCGCATGCCGCTGAAGCATCTCAATTTTCCAAAAACGGCCGTGGTCGGGGGAGTCATTCGCGGCGAGCAGAGCCTGATCCCCAATGGTGATACGCAGATAGAGGTCAATGACAAAGTCATCGTTTTTGCTTTGCCGGACGCCATAGCCAAAGTTGAAAAAATGTTTCGATAGAAAGCTGTAATTCTTTTTTTAGGTTGAGGAGGTTTAGAAAGTAAAGGAGGTTTAGTTTCCACCCTCTCAACTCTCTCAACCTTCTCAATTTTCTCAACCAAAAACTCAGTTGCGAAGCAACCTTTTGCTGACATCATTTACATTGGAATGATCAACTTTCGTCAAATAGCCCGTGTCCTGAGTGTGTTGCTGATAATCATCGGTTTTATGATGTTCACAGGGCTGCCGTTTTCCTATTATTTCGACTCGGGTGACGGAATGGCGTTGCTCATTTCCGGTCTTATATGTTTGGCGACGGCGTCTGCACTATGGTTTGTGAGCACAAATGAGCGGGGTTCTATTTCCCGAAGGGAGGGCTACCTCATTGTAGCATTAGGTTGGGTGGTGATGGTGACTGCCGGCATGTTACCGTATTTGGTGAGCGGAGAAATATCCAGCCTCGCCGATGCTTTTTTCGAGACTATGTCGGGTATGACCACCACCGGAGCTTCCATTCTGCGGGATATTGAGTCGGTACCAAAGGGAATTCTTTATTGGCGCAGCCTGACCCAATGGATAGGCGGTATGGGCATTATCGTACTCACCGTGGCCATCTTTCCCTTGTTGGGTATCGGCGGCATTGAACTGTTCGCCGCAGAGGCCCCCGGCCCAACCTCCGATAAGATCCACCCCCGGATACAAGAGACTGCCAAACGCCTGTGGTTGATATACGTGGGATTAACGGGGCTGTTGATGGTCCTCCTGAAAATGGGAGGCATGAGCTTTTTCGATGCCATCAACCACGCTTTTACCACCATGGCCACCGGTGGATTTTCCACCAAAAATGCCAGCATCGCAGCATACCAAACGCCTGCCATTCAATACCCGATCATTATTTTTATGTTTTTGGCCGGCACCAATTATAGCATCACCTATTTAGCCCTAAAGGGCAAACTGAAAAAGGTTTGGCGCAACGATGAGTTCAAATCGTACCTGTTTTTGGTGGTCGCTCTCGGGGTGATAGTTTCCATTGTTCTATTTTCCATAAAAAATGGTGGAGCAGGTTCGATGAGCTTTGAAAAAGCTTTCCGCGACAGCCTGTTTCAGATAGTTTCGCTCATGACCACCACGGGCTATGTCACTGCAGATTACACTTCATGGTCACCCGGCCTCACCATGCTGTTTTTTATCCTACTGTTTTTAGGGGCTTGTGCAGGTTCTACTGCCGGCGGCATAAAATTCATCCGGCATCTCGTTTTCTTCAAAAACTCCTTTCTCGAATTCAAACGATTGCTCCATCCCAGGGCCGTCATACCTCTGAAGCTCAACGGCCAGACAGTAGCCCCGCGCATTATGACGCACGTCATCATTTTTCTGGTGTTGTACCTCATGATTTTCCTTTTGGGCTCGGTGGTGATGAGCGTTATGGGTTACGATTTCCTGACCTCCATTGGAGCGGTCGCTACCTCGTTGGGCAACGTTGGCCCCGGCATTGGAAAAGTGGGGCCTGTGGACAACTTCGCCTGGCTCTCCGATCCGGCTAAGTGGCTTCTTTCTTTTCTCATGCTGCTGGGGCGGTTGGAACTGTTCACTATTTTGGTACTGTTGACGCCGTATTTCTGGAAATCGAATTGAGAAAGTTTTCGTTTCAATTTTGCTACTCTCGAACAACATTAGCATTTGCCGGACTCCTATTTCCACTTTCATGGGGCAGCAACAGCTGTCAGGATGATAATACAGAAGATTGCCTATGCCCTTGCATTTCCATTGTAGCGCAATGATCGCATTCCGCCATTTTTTCGCCATTTATAAAGGATAATGCCGCGGAACGCCTACTTTTAGGCCACTCAAACCTCTCTCAATATGGCATCGGAAAAACAAAACGGAGAACAGCTCAAACGAACCTTAGGCCCGCTCATGCTCTGGGGTCTCGGCGTCGGGTACGTCATTTCGGGCATGTATTTCGGCTGGAACCTCGGCCTCGAAAAAGGCGGCACGCTGGGCTTGGCGGTGGCTACTTTTTTCGTCATCATCATGTACCTCACTTTTACGTTCAGCTACACGGAACTGGCCTGCGCCATCCCAAAAGCCGGCGGAGCCTTCGATTATGCCGTCCGGGCATTGGGGAAAAACTGGGGTTTTCTCGGCGGCATGGCGCAAAACATCGAATTCATTTTTGCCCCGCCGGCCATTGCTTTCGCCATCGGCGCCTATCTCAATATTTTCATGCCCTCGGTGCCGGTGCTGGCCATCGCTATCGGCGCTTATGTCATTTTTACAGCTTTGAATATTTACGGTGTGCATGCGGCGGCTTCGTTTGAGTTGGTCATTACGGTGGTGGCCGTCATCGGGCTGATCATATTCGCCGGCACGGCGCTGCCGGAGTTTCATTGGGAAAACCTTGAAAAAAACGCCTTGCCCCACGGCTGGGCGGGTGCGTTCGCCGCCATCCCTTTTGCCATTTGGTTTTTTCTCGCCATCGAGGGCGTGGCCAATGTGGCCGAAGAGACCATCCACCCGCAGCGCAACGTGCTCATCGGATTCGGCTCGGCCATTTTTACTTTGGTGATACTTTGTCTGCTCACTTTTGCCTCGTCGGTCGGGGTGGCAGGTTGGGAGGCTATCATCTTTCCTGCTGCCGGTGCAGATCCTTCTGATTCGCCGTTGCCGCTGGCCATGGCGCACACGGTGGGAACTGACCACATCCTGTATGCTGTGGTCACCTTTATCGGGGTGTTTGGCCTGGTGGCGTCGTTTCACGGCATCATACTGGCGGCAGGCCGGGCCACGTTCGAATTCGGCAGGGTGGGGTTTGCACCGAAAGGCCTGGGCCGGATACATTCAAAATTCAAAACCCCCGCAAACGCTTTGCTGGTCAACATGGCCGTCGGCATCGTCGCCCTGGTCACGGGCAAAACCGGCGAAATCATCACCATCGCCTGTTTCGGTGCTCTCACATTGTACATCGTCTCGATGGTGGCGTTGATAAAATTGCGAAAAACAGAACCTGAACTCGAACGGCCCTTTAAAGTGCCTTTGTACCCGGCGTTTCCGATGGTGGCATTGGTTATCGCCGGCATCGCTTTTCTGGCCATATCGATTTACAATCCCGTGTTGGCGTTGATTTATTTCGCGATTCTGGCGGTGGCGTATGGCTGGTTCAGGTTGGAATTCCAGTAGCCGGCGCCCCTTGCGATCGACCGGGTAATGCGGGTCGTGTTGTTGTCATTACTAGAGGGCGGTT
>CAZPHZ010000200.1:0-6256 GCA_964586035.1 uncultured Saprospiraceae bacterium | reverse complement strand
ATTCCCCATCCTCCTATCGAAGCACTTTTTACCATTGACGAAGAAACCGGCATGACTGGTGCCAAAGCGCTGAAAGGGGGACTGCTTTCAACCACAATGATGCTCAACCTCGACACCGAAGACGATACGGAGTTGACAATTGGTTGCGCCGGAGGCATAGACGTGACGGCGACCACTGCATATGCTGAAATATCCACCCCTGCGGGGCAAAAGGCTTTCAAGGTCATGGTGAAATCCCTCAAAGGAGGGCATTCCGGCATGGAGATTCACCTCGGCCGCGGCAACGCCAACAAGCTGATGAACAGACTGATATATTGCGCTCAAAGTAATTTTGAGCTGCATGTAGCAATCATCGACGGGGGAGGGTTGCGCAACGCCATACCTCGGGAGAGCTTTTCAATAGTGACCGTAGCCGCCGGGAAGGCTGACGAGTTTTGCACCTTCATAAATAAGATGGAGGCCACATTGAAAGCAGAATATGCCACCACTGATCCCGAGCTCAAATTAACTTGCAAAATTGTAGATGTTCCTCCCAAAGTTATGGAGCCGGATTTCCAGGAAAACCTTATTAAGGCGGTATATGCTTGTCCGAATGGCATTTATCGCATGAGTCCGGATATCGACGGGTTGGTACAAACCTCCAACAACGTGGCTCGTATTCTCGCTGCAAATGGTGACCTTCTCATTCAGTGTTTGACCCGCGGTTCGGTGGACAGCGAAAAAATGGATCTGGCCGATGCTATAAAATGTACTTTTGAGCTCGCCGGAGCCACAGTTGCCTTCGCAGGGGAGTACCCGGGTTGGGAGCCAAAACCCGAAGCATCCATCGTGAAAATCATGGGTGATTTATACGAGGAAATGTTTCACAAAAAGGCAGAAATAAACGCCTGTCACGCAGGTCTCGAATGTGGCATTCTCGGCACGAATTATCCGGATATTGAAATGATTTCCTTCGGCCCGAATATTCGGGGGGCACACTCGCCGGACGAGAAAGTCCAAATCAGCTCTGTCCAAATGTTCTGGAACTATTTGCTGGAGACCATAAAGAGAATAGGCTAATTGACGGACGGAATTCAAGACCAATCAGCGATGACCCCAGTTCCCGGGGTCATCGCTGTCATTTGGCGACAGCCCCAACACATCTCCTTCTGTGGTGACACCCAGTCCCAATACTGTCCGATTGGCGTAACTAAAATAGGCCGCCACCTGGTTGATTTCCAATATTTCCCCATCGCTTAATCCAGACTCCCGAAGATTCCAAACATCTTGCTCTGCCAGACTCGCCGGTGAAAGGGTGAGTTGTTCCGCATATTTTAGTCCGAGATAGAACTTTCCTTCGAATACTTTCTCAGGCATTCCACCCTGCAATGCCTGAATAATGGCTGAGGCCCTGGGATTGCTGTCAAGCAAGCGGAGAAGTCCTGCAGAATGATGCTTCACACAATATGTGCATTTGTTTAAAAAACTCACATAGACGCCGATGGCTTCGAGATACCATTTGGGCAAGGTGTTGCTCCTGTTGTGCAAAACATTTTTATAAAGTACCATATGCCCCGTGAGGGTATGCGGCCGCAAACTATGCGCTTTGAGAATATTGTCAATCTCATCGTTGGGACCCTTTACGCGGTCGTAAGCCCTTTTCAGCGACGGGCCGGCGTCAGAAAATTTTATTGTTTTAATCCAGGTCATGTCAGCTTTGAATTGGGTTGATCAGGAAAAGGGTGAATGTACGACAATAGGGCAACCCTGTGTTTTATTCGAAACTTTCAATTCCCATTGACTGATAAATAAAAACTTCAAGACTCCCGATCCTCATTTGGGATGGGCCTTTTTTAGGTGGATTAAATACCTCCTATTCGATACAAGAATAGTAATGATTCAGGAAATAGAAGCGTTTCGATGCCCCTTACTTTGGAAAGTACAAAAATTGAATTTTTTCCATAAATAATAGCCACCTAGAACTTGTCACACGATAAGTTGGATTTCAGAACCAGGCTTTAATAAGAACCAATGTGGGTAATTTGATTCAGTGACAATTATCAACTCTGGTGTTGACAAAACGCGTCCTTAGAAATACCCAGTATCCCTTCCTTTGCTGCCAATACACTGAAAAAAATGTGTCATTCATCACAAGTTCGTAGTTGCCAAATTGGAATTACATTTTTGTGAACCATTAAATTCTGATGAAATGGAAAACAGAGAAAAAGAGAAGGACAAGAACCCCCGCCGGGAATTTCTCGGAACAGGAGTGGCAGCCGGTGCTGGGATTGTTTTAGGCATCGCCGCAGGTAATATTTTGAAAGAAAAACACGGTGAAACTGTGAAGATGATGACCCCTGACGGACAGCTTGTAGAAGTCGAAAAGCGCTTTATGCCAGAGAAAAATGGAAGGATAGTGTCTAACCAAGAACTCAAAAACTGGATGGAGGATCACCAGAAATGACCGCCGTCGCCCTGTCAAATAAAAGATACGCCGGGAGCCGGAAGTGACTTTTTTTGCGGGTTGAACAGTTCATATTTATAAACGGAAGTACAGCTCATGTCAAAGAATAAAGAAATCAAAAATCGCCGGGAATTTCTAAGAAAAGGACTTGCTGTGGGAGCTTTATCCGCTACGGCAATGGCCGCCACTGCTTTTCAAAATGACTCGGTGGAGGAAACAGGGCAAAAGGTGAAACTCCTCTCGCCCGATGGTGAAATAGTGGAAGTCGATTCTGCTTACGTCAAACCGGTGCCGGAGGTACACATCTCCCCAAAAGAGGCGCGTACGGGTATTGCAGACAAAAAACTGGTAATGGTCATAGACCTTTCCCGGTGTAAGAATGCTCGCAAATGCCACGATGCCTGTGAAAAAGCGCACCACCTGGCACCTGAGAAGGAATGGCTCAAGGTGCTCAAAATGAAGAACAACGAAGACTCATCGCCCTATTGGCAGCCGACGATGTGCTTCCATTGCGACCACCCGCCTTGCGTGAAGGTATGTCCCGTTGATGCCACCTTCAAAAGAACGGACGGAATCGTTCTCATCGATACGGACCGCTGTATTGGCTGCCGGTTTTGCATGGTAGCCTGCCCGTATTCCGCCCGGAGTTTTGACTGGAGCGAGCCGGACCTGCCACAGGAAGTCCTCGATTTGCCGTATTCGCCCGAAACAAGTGTGCCGCCAAAACGAGGCACTGTTTCGAAATGCGATTTCTGCCCGGATATGGTGCGAAATGGTGAAATGCCACACTGCGTTTCTGCCTGTCCCAATGGTGTATTCTATTTCGGTGATGAATACGAAGATACCGTGTCCAACGGCGATGAAACCGTCCGGCTCAGCAAGCTTTTGAAAGACAAAGCCGGCTACCGCCTGATGGAAGAATTCGGAACCAAACCGAGAGTTTATTATTTGCCACCAGTGAATCGTCTCTTCCCATTCGAAGATGATGAATTTACTAAAAACAACGAGGGAGAATGAAAAAGCAACAACCGATACTAACGGCTTCCGAAAAAGAGGAAGCTTTCGATGCCTTAAATGAAGAATTGAACCCACGGCCATTTGGGCGCCTGGGAAAGTTATGGACTGTGGTTTTGTCAGTCATCTTTTTGGTGGGCCTTTTCTTCTACATTAAACAATACAGAAATGGTTTGGGTATCACTGCCATGCGTGACTTTTCGATTTGGGGTATATATATCTCCAATTTCGTATTTTTTGTCGCAGTGAGCCTTATTGGGTCGCTCATCAGTGCCATTCTCAAGCTGTCTGACGTGAAATGGCGTACTCCAATGACGCGATTGGCAGAAATGATAGCCGTCGCGGCCATAATCTTTGCGGCTTTGGTCATCATCGTGGACATGGGGCGCCCCGACAGATTTCTCAACGTCATTATTCACGCTCGTATCCAGTCGCCCATTACCTGGGATGTTATCGTTATCACGACTTACTTGATGATCAGTATTTTGTTGCTGTACCTACCATTACTGCCCGATCTGGCACTGTTGCGGGATCGCATGAAGAACATACCGAAATGGCAACATAAGTTGTATACCTGGCTGGCGATTAACTGGCATGATACTCCGGAGCAAAGGGCACTCATGACAAAATCCGTCCGCACGCTGGCAATCATGATCGTCCCAATAGCGCTCGGAATTCACACAGTGACATCCTGGCTTTTTGCCACCACCTTCCGCCCCGGTTGGGACAGTACCAACTTCGGACCCTACTTCGTTTCGGGGGCGTTTATGGCTGGTGCAGCTGGCGTCATCGCCACTATGTGGGCATTTCGGAAGTACTACCGGCTCGAAAAGTATTTTACCGATGACCTGTTTGATAAAATGGGTAAGTTACTCGTGCTTCTCTCACTCATTTATTTGTATTTCAATATCAACGAGTATTTGGTTCCAGCATATAAAATGAAGGGTCATGAGGCAGGGCACATCAATGCTTTGTTTACCGGCAATTTCGCCCCCTTGTTTTGGGCGGTGCAAATTGGGGGATTGATTATCCCCATTATTGTGCTTCTATTTAAACAAGGAAGGAAGCCATTTCCAATGATGCTCATTTCTTCCTTGGTTATTCTTGGGGCCTGGTTCAAGCGTTTCCTCATTGTGGTGCCCACGTTGGAGCATCCCTACATTCCGTTTAACAGAGTTCCCGAGGCGTGGAGGCATTATTACCCCACTTTTGCTGAATGGGCTATCACGGCCGGCACTCTCGCCGGGGCACTGCTAATAATCACCCTTCTTGCGAGGCTTTTTCCCATCATCCCGATTGTGGAAACAGCCGAGGACCTTCATCTCATTGAGGAACACGAGGAAGGGGAAGAGTGACAACATATCCATTTACAAGTCTAAACCGGCGTTAACGATGAAAAATAAAAATATCCATATACATAATCTCTCTCTCCTCCGAGTCATACTACTTTTATTCGTTGGATTTTTGGTGCCACACTCCGCGCTTATTGCGCAATCCGGTAAGGCCAAAAAGAGCAAGGCAAGGATGAGCCTCCAGTACAACCAAGTCAATGGAGAAGGCCTCCTGATAGCTACGGTGAAAACAAAAATTGACAGGGCCTATCAGGTTGTTCCCAAGGTCAGAGTTAATTTTTATCAATCTGAAATTGTTGAAGAAAATCTGTTGGGTTCTGCTGTTTCAAATAATAAGGGACAAGCCAAATTTGCCTTGCCAGAAAAGCTTCAAAAAGATACCGCGTTATGGCATACTTTCTTGGCTGCCATTGAGAACAACGATGAATTTAAAGATGCAGATAAAGATATTGAGGTTAAAAAAGCTGTTCTGCAAATGACCCTGGAAGTAGAAGATTCAACCAATTGGGCAAGAGTTTTTGTTGGCTCACCAGATGAAACCGGGGAAATAATTCCAGCCAGCGATGTAGAGTGTAAAGTTTTTATAAAACGCCTTTATGGAGATTTGCCTGTCGCTGAAGATTTTGATTATACCGATGAAGATGGCATGATGAGCGTGGAATTGCCTGATGATATACCAGGTGATAAAGAAGGCAATCTCACTATCATCGCTAGGGTAGAAGATCACGATGATTTTGGTACACTCGAAACAAGACAGGTTAAGAACTGGGGAGTGCCATTGGTTGTTAAGAACCAGACATTTAGAGAATTATGGTCGAACAGGGCCAATGCACCGTTTTCTTTAATGATATTGGTAAACGCCATTTTGCTGGGCGTTTGGGGTACCATCGCAATAATTGTGGTGCGTTTGTTCAAGGTGTTCAAAATAGGTAAAATTGCTACTGATTCTAAATAATTCGAAAAATCAACTCATAACCATTACTTTAACATTCAATCATTTATTAAACTCTTTGTTATGAATTCCAAAAAAATTAGCGTGATTCTCCTCTTAGCAGCTGTGGGTTTCATGTATTCATTTAGCACCTCCACCATTGGCGAACCCTGGGAGGTCCCCGCCAAATACAAAAACATGAAGAATCCTTTAAAAGGAGATAAATCTTCCATTGCAGATGGCAAGGCGCTGTACCTTAAACATTGCAAGTCTTGCCATGGAAAAGAAGGTCTTGGTGATGGTACCAAAGCGGCACAATTAGAAACACCTTGTGGTGACTTTACAGAAGACCTGGCTGACCAAACTGACGGAGCTATCTTTTACAAACTCACTGAAGGCCGTGACGATATGCCTTCTTTTAAGAAGAAAATACCTGATTCCGATGACAGATGGAGTCTGGTCAATTACTTGAGAACAATGGAATAAGAAGGTTTCACATTTTTAGATAAAGTGTAT
>CAZPHZ010000199.1:0-6308 GCA_964586035.1 uncultured Saprospiraceae bacterium | reverse complement strand
CGAGGATGGACCCACTGATACATGACGGCGCCTCGCCCCGCGCCAGCATCAATCTGGCACACGCCGCCAAAGCCCTGGCATTTCTAAAACGCCGCGGCTTTGTCATCCCCGAAGATGTGCGCAGCGTTTGCCACGACGTAATGCGCCACCGCATAGGGCTTACCTACGAAGCGGAAGCGGAAAACATCACGCAGGAGGATGTGATCAACAAGGTGTTGAACCGGGTAGAGGTGCCGTAAAAAACAAGCCACATGGACACCACTGAACTCCTCAAAAAAGTACGAAAAATAGAAATCAAGACGAAGGGCTTGAGCAGGCATATCTTTTCCGGGGAGTACCACAGTGCTTTCAAAGGGCGGGGCATGTCGTTCAGCGAAGTGCGCAGCTACCAATACGGCGACGACGTGCGCAACATAGACTGGAATGTGACGGCCCGCACGGGAGAGCCCCACGTGAAAATCTTCGAAGAAGAACGGGAACTGACGGTGATGCTGCTCATCGACATGAGCCGGAGCGCCTATTTTGGCACGGTCAACCAGTTCAAACAAGGCATCATCACCGAAATATGTGCCGTGCTGTCGTTCAGTGCCATTCAGAACAACGACAAGGTCGGCGTCATTTTTTTTACCGATAAAATCGAAAAGTTCATCCCCCCTAAAAAGGGCAAACAACACATCCTGCGCATCATCCGCGAGCTGATAGATTTCCACCCTGAAGACCGGGGCACCAACCTCGGCGAAGCGCTCCGCTATTTTACCAACGTCGTTAAAAAACGCAGCATTTGTTTTGTCCTCTCCGATTTTATGACCCGCGGTTACCAAACGCCGTTGCGCATTGCTGCCCGCCGCCACGACGTCATCGCCATTCATCTTTTTGACCCAAAAGAACAAACCCTCCCCAACGTGGGCCTCATCAGGGCACAAGATGCCGAAACTGGCGAAATGGCCTGGCTCGACACATCCTCTGCTTTCCTCCGCAAGCGCTATTCCGCGTGGTTCAATGAAAATCTTCAATATTTCAAAACCACCTTTGCCAAAAGCGGCGTGGACACTATGAGCATCCGCACCGATGAAAATTATGTGTCCTCGATGTTGAATTTCTTTAAAAAAAGAGGAAGGTAATTCAGCCGGGTGTTTACCCCTTTGGAGTGGGAGGCAATCTACCGGGTGGCATTGGCATAGCAAACGGCGGTTTCGGCGGCGAGGCGGGCATTGTTCAGTACTAATTCGATGTTGGCACGAAGGCTGTCGCCTCCCGTCAGTTCTCCGATTTTTTTCAATAAAAAAGGCGTGATTTCTTTTCCTCTGATGCCGGTGGCCCGGGCCTCGCCGAGGGCGGTTTCCGTAGCCCTTTGTATCGGTGCGAAGGCGGGTTCATGTGCTTCGGGAATGGGGTTGGCGATGACCATGCCACCCCGAAGCCCTGTTTCCCATTTTGTTTTGAGCACTTGCGCCAATTCGACGGGAGTGTCCACGCGATAGTCCACGCCGAAGCCGCTTTTTCGGGTATAAAAAGCGGGGAACTCATCGGTTTGGAAACCCACGACGGGCACGCCTAGCGTTTCGAGGTATTCCAACGTGAGGCCTATGTCGAGAATGGATTTTGCACCTGCGCAAATTACGGCCACATTGGTGCGGGCCAGTTCGGGGAGGTCGGCAGAGATGTCCATCGTTTCCGCAGCACCGCGGTGAACACCGCCGATACCGCCGGTGGCGAAAATGCGGATGCCGGCCATTTCTGCGATAATCATGGTGGCGGCGACGGTGGTGGCTCCCGGAATATTTCGAGCCAATGCGAAAGGTAAATCCCGGCGGCTCACTTTTGCAGCGGCACGTCCTGTTTTTCCGAGATGGTTGATTTCGGCCTCGCTCAGGCCTGCCTTCAGGTTGCCATTGAGCACGGCGACAGTGGCCGGAATGGCTCCTTTCGAACGTACAGCGTTTTCCACCCTGAGGGCCGTTTTTACATTATCGGGGTAAGGCATACCGTGGGAAATAATGGTGGATTCGAGCGCCACAACTGGGCTGCCGCTGTCGAGCGCCCGATTTACAGCCGGGGATATTTCGAGGTGGGAATTCATGGGGTAAAAATAGAAAAGACAACTGTTTCCCCACCGTTCTTTCTCAAAAGGGGGGTATTGTCTAATTTCGCAGCCTGCCCAAAACATACTTTTCTGGTAAACAAAATACATCACAAGGCAAAAGTGACCCAATACCGGTCGTTTCGGTAGCCAAGCACGTTGCGCAAGCAAACCATCCATGTCGAAAAAAACTGAGAACGGGAACTCTTTACTGAACGATAAACAAGAGGCAACAACCGAAGTCAGCCTGGCTGTGCCAACCGGGAATGGCACAGGGGAAGACACTATTGAAATCATCGGCGCCAGGGAGCACAACCTGAAAGGCCTCGATGTGCGCATTCCGCGCAACAAATTGGTGGTCATCACCGGTATCAGCGGCAGCGGAAAATCCTCTCTGGCTTTCGATACCATTTACGCCGAAGGACAACGGCGCTACATGGAAACCTTTACTTCTTACGCCCGTCAGTTCATCGGCTCCATGGAGCGGCCGGAAGTGGAGATGATAAACGGGCTCAGCCCCGTTATTTCCATTGAACAAAAAACCACGAACCGCAACCCGCGTTCCACCGTCGGTACGATCACCGAGGTGTACGATTTTATGCGGCTGCTTTTTGCCAGAACGGGCGAAGCTTATTCGCATTTAACGGGCAAAAAAATGGTGCGCTACAACGAGCAGCAGATGGTGGCCCAAATTATGGAGCAGTTCGATGGCCGAAAAGTGCTGCTCCTGGCACCGCTCATCCGGGGGCGCAAAGGCCACTATCGCGAACTTTTCGACCAGGTGCGAAAACAGGGCTACACCAAAGTGAGAGTGGATGGAGAGGTGCATGACATCGTGCCGGCCATGCAACTCGACCGCTACAAAGTGCACGACATCGAGTTGGTCATCGACAGGTTCACCGTCGCAGATGAACGCCGCGAGCGCATTGTTTCATCTCTCCAAACGGCGCTGAAAATGGGCAACGGGCTTATCATTATTGCCCCGGCAACGGGAGCAAACGATTGGAATGAAGCAGTTTTCAGCAAACACCTGATGGACCCCGAAACGGGCCTGAGCTACGAAGAACCATCGCCCAACTCCTTTTCTTTCAACTCTCCGTATGGCGCCTGTCCCACTTGCAATGGGTTGGGTAAATTCAATGCCGTGGATATGGCCAAAGTCATCCCCGACAGCACCAAAAGCATCAATGACGCTGGCATTGCACCGTTTGGCGAGGTGCGCGATAACATGACTTTTAAACAGCTGCGTGCCATTGCCAAAAAATTCGGGTTTGACTTCAACACTCCCATCAGGGATATTCCCCAAAATGCACTCGATATTATTCTCCACGGTGGCGACAAATCGTTCAAAGTAAATGTTAGCTACGCTCAAAGCGATTACGTGTACAATCTCGCCTATGAGGGCTTGGTGAACCAACTCAAGCGCTGGTACGAAAGCACCACCTCCGAGAAAATAAGGCAATGGGCCGAGGATTTTATGTCCGTTGATACCTGCCCCGATTGCCGGGGGCAACGCTTGAAAGTGGAAAGTCTTCATTTTAAAATTCACGAAAAAAACATTGCTGAGCTGGCCAATATGGATATCGGTGACTTTTGCACCTGGATGAATAATCTCGACCCTCATCTCAGCGAGCGGCAACTGACCATCGGCCGCGAAGTACTCAAAGAAATACGCCTCCGGTTGGGGTTTTTGAAACACGTGGGGCTGGACTACCTGACGCTGAACCGCCCGGCCCGAACCCTGTCGGGGGGCGAAAGTCAGCGAATAAGATTAGCCACCCAAATCGGCTCCCAACTCACGGGCATCACCTACATCCTCGATGAGCCGAGCATCGGCCTGCACCAGCGCGACAATCACCGGCTCATCGACGCATTGAAAGAACTCACCCATATCGGAAATAGCGTTCTGGTAGTGGAGCATGACAAAGACATCATGCTCGCCGCCGATTATCTCATCGACCTCGGCCCCGGAGCAGGAGTGCATGGAGGCGAACTTGTCGGCGAGGGAGTGCCGGAAACTTTCGCCGGCATCAGTACGCTGACCGCAGACTACCTGAACGGAAGACGCAACATCGAACTGCCTAAAACCCGCCGCAAAGGCAACGGACATATCCTAGTATTGAGGGGTGCCAGCGGGCATAACCTTAAAAACGTAAACCTTCACATTCCGCTGGGAACCTTCACTTGCGTGACCGGGGTGAGCGGCAGCGGCAAAAGTTCCCTCATTAACGAAACGCTGTACCCGATTTTGCGCCAGCATTTTTACAAAAGTTTGCAACGTCCATTGCCTTATGAAAAAATAAAAGGGCTGGAGCACCTCGACAAAGTCATCGAAATAGATCAGTCGCCCATCGGACGTACCCCGCGTTCCAATCCGGCTACTTATACCAAGGTTTTCAGCGACATCAGGAGCTTGTTTTCCAATTTGCCAGAGGCAAAAATCAGGGGCTACAAGCCGGGGCGTTTTTCGTTCAATGTGAAAGGCGGGCGCTGCGAAGTGTGTCAGGGCAGCGGCAAACGCACCATAGAAATGAACTTCCTGCCAAATGTTTATGTGGAATGTGAAAGCTGCCTCGGCCGCCGGTATAACCGCGAAACACTGGAAGTGCTTTACAAAGGCAAAAGCATCAATGACGTGCTGAATATGACGGTAACTGAGGCGACTGATTTCTTTGAAAAAATTCCTAAAATCTTCCGCCGGCTGAAAACGCTCAACGACGTTGGATTGGGTTACATCACACTCGGCCAACAGGCCACCACCCTTTCAGGCGGTGAAGCCCAGCGGGTAAAACTAGCCGAAGAACTCTCCAAACGCGACACCGGCAACACCTTCTACATCCTCGACGAACCTACCACTGGGCTGCATTTTGAGGACATCCGGCACCTGCTCCGCGTGCTCAATAAATTAGTGGAAAAAGGCAACACCGTCCTCGTCATCGAGCACAACCTCGAAGTGGTAAAAACTGCCGATTGGATTGTTGACCTCGGTCCGGGTGGCGGCAGCCGGGGCGGTAAAATAGTCTGTGAGGGCACACCCGAAAAGGTAGCCAAAAAGAAAGACAGTTTTACGGGGCAGTTTCTGAAATTGGAACTCGAATAATAAAGGCGGCGTAGGAGGCGCTCCCGCACTCCATCCATTTTCAGACCTGTAATGTCTGGAGTGTGCCAAAGTGCTGCTCCTCTTCAAAAAAGAACTTATCTCCGAGCGCTGGTTTCAGGTGGTCGAACCACGTGGCATTCTCATCGTATTCTGCGAAAAACGGCCGGGCCACCCAGTCGGGATTGCGCCCCTGCACGAAGCGCAGCGCAAACACTTTTTTGCCATTTATTTTTGAAACGCCCAGAATTTGCACCTTGCCCGGTGTGCAAGACATACTTGGCCCCCGCACCGTGCGGCAAATGCCGCTCACCTGCTGGTAGGCCTTGCGGAAAATCTGCCAGGCCTCCACCAACGGCAGGTCGAAATAATGCCTTGCGCCGGTGTCTCTTTCCACAAACATGTAGTAGGGGATGCAATTGAGGTTGACTTGCTGGCGCCACATTTCCGCCCAAACATCGGGGTCGTCGTTGATGTGCCGGAGTACGGGCGATTGTGTGCGGATTTGAACTCCTGTATTGCGCAGTGCCCGGATGGCCTTCCTCACAGCCCTGGTTTCCAACTCCCGCGGATGGCTGAAGTGTGCCATAAAAGTGAGGTTGATGCCTTGTTTCACAATCCGTTCAAACAGACGCAGAAAATCCACGGCATCTGGACCCGTGACAAATTTATAGGGCCAGTACGATAGTGACTTGGTGCCTATTCTAATGGTCTGGATGTTGGTGGGTTGGTCATCTTCGAGGAATGGTTCGATGTACCGTTGAAACACTTTAAATCCCATGATCATTGGGTCGCCGCCGGTGAACAACAGGTCGGTTACTTCCTGATGCCTTTCTAAATAGCGCGTGAGCAGCTCAGTTCCCCGCATGGCGAATTTCATTTCGTCCATACCTGTAAATTGCGGCCAGCGAAAACAAAAGGTGCAATAGCTGTGGCAGGTCTGCCCTGAACTTGGGAAAAACAGTACGGTTTCCCCGTATTTGTGCTGTACGCCGGTGAGCTTTACTCCGTCGATTTCGGGTACGTTCATCTCGAGCTGACCGGCAGGGTGGGGGTTGAGCTGCATGCGGCTTTCATTGGACACCCGGCGAATCTCCTTTTTGGCATCAGTACGGCGAAGGGGGGCCGTCT
>CAZPHZ010000198.1:0-6397 GCA_964586035.1 uncultured Saprospiraceae bacterium | reverse complement strand
TCAGTTGGTGAAAGAAAACTTCGCTTATTCCCGCCGTCCGCAAAAAGCCAAAGATGCCGACCGGCTGTTGTTCACCAAAGAAAATTTCCAGACTTTTCCCGACTTGCGCTACTCGGATTTCACTTTTCAAAACATTAATAGAGTCAGCGACGCCAACCCCCAGCAGTCGGAATACGCATGGGGCACCATGGAACTTTATGAGTGGACCTCGCTCGACGGGCAGCGCCTGCAAGGGCTTTTGGCAAAGCCCGAAAACTTCGACCCAAAGAAGAAATACCCGATGCTCGTCAATTTTTACGAGCGCAGTTCGGATGGCCTCAACCGCTACCACCGCCCTTACCCCGGCCGCTCCACTATTAATTACGCTTTTTACGTCAGCCGTGGTTACCTCATATTCAACCCCGACGTGCCCTATCGCACGGGCTATCCCGGCGAGAGTTGTTACAATGCCGTCGTATCGGGCGTCACCTCACTGATTGACAAAGGCTTCGTGGACAAAGACCGCATCGGCGTGCAGGGGCATAGCTGGGGCGGCTACCAGGTGGCCTATCTCATCACCAGAACCAATCTCTTCCGCTGCGCGGAAAGCGGAGCACCCGTGGTGAATATGTTTTCCGCCTACGGCGGAATTCGCTGGTGGACGGGCCTCAGCCGCGAATTTCAGTACGAGCACACGCAAAGCCGCATCGGCGGCACCATCTGGGAGTACCCTCTCCGGTATCTCGATAATTCACCGCTGTTTTTCCTCGACAAAGTGAAAACGCCCGTGCTCATCATGCACAACGACGCCGACGGCCATGTGCCCTGGTACCAGGGCATCGAGTTTTTCACGGCCATGCGCCGCCTCGGCAAACCTGCCTGGATGCTCAATTATAACGATGAGCCTCACTGGCCCCTCAAGTTGCAAAACCGCAAAGACCTGAACGTGAGAATGCAACAGTTTTTCGACTATTACCTTAAAGATGCCCCCATGCCGCAGTGGATGGAGCGCGGGGTACCGGCCATCGAAAAGGGCATTTTGCAGGGATTGGAACCGGTGAAGCAGAAGTGAGTCGCAAGCTGCTTCATCCATACTTTAAGGCAATGGCAATTCGTTCCGGGAGAATAAAACTGAATGCGTATGAAAGCATTTTCGTTATGCCTGTTGCTTTTTCTCTCAGGGCTTTCAGCTTGCGACCCTGACGAAGAGCCATTGGTGATTGACCCTGTCGCGGGCGATTGGTTTCAGCCAAAACCGCTGACCACTTTCGATTGGCGATTGGATGAAATAGAAACGGGAGCCGTGTTCGACGCCAAGGTGGTAGATATTGATGCCTTCGATGCTACCACTGATTTGGTAAAACAACTGCACAACCAGGGAGAAAAAGTCGTGGCGTACGTCTCTGTGGGGACCGTAGAAGATTGGCGGCCCGATGCGCATCTGTTTCCCGCTTCAGTAGTGGGTAATGATTACGCCGGCTGGGAAGGTGAGAAATGGCTCGACATCCGCAATATCACCCAACTTTCTCCCATTTTATTGTCCAGATTGGATATGATAAAGGATAAAGGCTTCGATGCCGTTGAACCGGACAATATCGATGGGTTCGAGTATCCAGACCCCGGGTTTGACCTAAAAAAGCAGGATGCCGAGAAATTTTGCATTTGGTTGATTGAAGAAGCCCACAAGCGGGGACTGTCCATTGGTCAGAAAAATGCGCCCGAACTGGCACCTGACTTAGTGGACGGGTTTGACTGGATGCTGACAGAAGATGCTTTCGCAGACGACTGGCAGCAAGACGCAAAGATTTTCATTGAAAAAGGCAAAGCCGTTTTCGCAGTGGAATACACGGACAGGATGAGCGAACAGTCGTTTTTCAATACCGTTTGCCCGATAGCCCTGGCTGAGAATTATACGGCCATACTTAAGGACCGGGACCTTACAGCCGGGAAGGTAAGCTGCCAATAATCCGGCACAGGAACAGTTACCTGGCAGGGCATCCTGCTCGCATTGAACACAGGCAAAGTTCGATTCCCATGCCCGATTCCCTAACTTCGCCCAAAATAGGAACACGTTCATGCGACCTTTCTACCGTTTACTCTCTCATCTGAACAAATACAAACTGCTGCTTACCGGCAATATCGTCAGCAACGTGCTGATGGTTTTGTTTTCGGTGGTGAGCATTCCGGCCATTATTCCCTTCCTGAACATTTTACTCGACCAGCAGCCTTTGGTATCCGAAGCTCCTTCCGCTGCTTTGAGCACGAGCAATTTCACGGAATACGTCAACTATTGGCTGAGTGAAATCATTGCGGAGCAGGGCAAGCGCCGGGCGCTGATGTATGCCTGCGGGGCCATCGTGGTGCTGTATTTTCTGAGGAACCTGTTTCGCTATTTATCGCAGTTTTTCCTCTCGCCGGTGCGCAATGGCATTGTCCGAGACCTTCGGCAGCAGTTGTATGAAAAAACCATTGCGCTGCCGCTGTCGTACTTTTCGGAAGAGCGCAAAGGCGACCTCCTTTCGCGCATGTCAGCCGATACGCAGGAAATCGAGTCGAGCATTTTGAATGTGCTGGTTTCCATCATCCGTGAACCCCTGATGATTGTGGGAGCACTGGCCTTTATGATTTACGTCAGTCCCTCGATGACGCTGTTCGTGTTGGGGCTGTTGTTATTCACGGGTTTAGTCATCGGGCAGGTGGGCAAGATTCTGAAAAAGCAGTCGCGGCAGGTACAACAGCGGTTGGGCCTTCTGGTGTCCATGATGGAGGAAGGTATCTCCGGGCTCCGCATCATCAAGGGTTTTAATGCGGAAAAATTTCAGGCGGAACGTTTCAAAAGAGAAAATAACGCCTACCGCCGGATACTCGTGCGCCTGCTTTGGCGCAAAGACCTGTCTTCTCCACTGACGGAGTTTCTGGGCGTGGCCACGGTGGCGGTGCTCATCTGGTACGGTTACGGCGGAGTGCAAAAAGGCGAACTGACAGTTGCTACTTTTTTTGCCATGTTATACGCTTTTTTCAGCATGATAGAACCGGCAAAAAAATTTTCATCCGCGTATTACAACGTACAAAAAGGCATGGCTGCCGTGGAGCGCATCGAAAGTGTGTTTAATGCCGGCCTGAAAATAGAAGAACGGGAAGACGCATTGCCAATTAGTGTTTTTAAGGACTGCATTGAATATCGAAACGTATCTTTTCATTACAACGACAGCAGGCACACAGCTATCGAAAACATCAGTTTGAAAGTTCCCCACGGAAAAATAGTGGCCCTCGTCGGTGCATCCGGGGCCGGCAAAAGCACATTTGTGGACCTTCTGCCGCGCTTCCACGATGTGGATCAGGGGGAGATTTTGCTCGACGGCCTGAACATCAAAGATTACCGGCTCCACGACCTGCGCGCCCTCATGGGTATCGTCACGCAGGAGCCCGTGTTGTTCAATGATACCATTTTCAACAATATCGCTTTCGGGATGGAGCGTGCCACTCGCAAAGACGTGGAACGGGCAGCCCGCATCGCCAATGCCCACGACTTCATCCTCGAAACAAAAAATGGCTACGACACCAATATTGGCGACCGGGGGGTCAAACTCTCTGGAGGGCAACGCCAAAGACTTACTGTGGCTCGCGCTGTTTTGAAAAACCCACCCATCCTCATCCTCGACGAGGCCACTTCGGCACTCGATTCAAAAGCGGAAAAACTCGTTCAGGATGCGCTCGATAAATTAATGAAAAATCGCACGGCCATCGTAATTGCCCATCGCCTGTCCACCATTCAGCATGCCGATGAAATAGTAGTGATGAAAGAAGGAATTATCGTGGAGCAAGGCACCCATGATGTTTTGATGAGGAAAAAAGGAGAGTACCAAAAACTGGTAAAACTGCAAACTTTCTGATACGAGGGAATAGTCTTAATCTGCGTTGGGGGAGAATTCACGAGGCATTCGGAATCCGAATGCCTCGTGCCACTTAAAAAAATCCGGTGCCGGGATTTCAGCGGGTTATTCTTTGTCAAACCTCAATTCCTGAATGAGGTATTTTCCACCAGATACCTTCATGTACACATATACTCTAAAGGTTCCGCTGGAAGCTACCATATTGCCGATGCAATATTGGGAATCCTGTCCTTTTGAGGCTCCATGATGAACCTGGCTGAAAGACGAGGGCTTGTTTTTGCTAAAAAAATCTTTCACGATTCTAATGGCTTCGGCTTTTGAGTAAACTTCCTCATTGTCCATCACTGCCACCTCGACCGTGCTGTCGAAAAAACTGCCCAGGGCCTCGGCGTTACCATCACTAATGGCCTTGGTAATGGCAGCGAGGTTTAAACCGCCGTCGTTCACCATACCCAGTGTTGGCAACAATACGAAGAGAAAAAAGAACTTTTTCATGGTCTGTAGATTTAATAAGTGATGTTCCTGCATGTTTCCTACAACTGCGACGATCATGCACGGTTGTAATGTTTATGATAATAGAGACAAATGAAGGCGTTTTTCAATATAATTGTTCTGACGGGTAGCTAATGAAGGGGTAACACACCGGCAAGTTAACAACTGTTAGCCCCATTATTCTGCAAATTAACGGAAGTGCCGACTCATCTGGTATTCAAGTTACATCTTTTGTAGTGCCCTTCAAATACATAACTTATAATGGCACTCAGCGCCAAAAGTTACATCCGGGCCTCTGAAAGTTCCTATTTTTGCTGTTTATTTTCAACTTCAAGACTTAATTTTTTCCAATGAATGATAACCGCGCCATATTAATCATACTCGATGGCTGGGGCCATGGACCAAAATACAGTGCAGACGCCATCGCACAGGCGAATACGCCCGTAATGGACGGCTTAGAAAAAAGATACCCCAATGCCGAATTGGTCACCCATGGCAAACTCGTGGGCCTGCCCGACGGGCAAATGGGCAACTCGGAAGTGGGCCACCTCAACATCGGGGCCGGTCGCATTGTATATCAGGAACTGGCAAGAATCAATAAAGCAGTTCGTGAACACACGCTGGATAAACATCCGGTGCTGCTCAACGCTTTGAGATATGCTGTAGAACACGGCAAACCGGTGCATTTCATGGGCCTTCTTTCTGATGGAGGCGTTCATTCGCATATCGACCATTTGATTGCGCTTTGCAGTATTGCCGCCGGGCAAGGTGTGGAAAATACATTCGTACACGCTTTTATGGATGGCCGCGACACCGACCCGAAATCAGGGGTTGGTTATTTAAAAAAATTAACACAAAATACTGACAATCAACATATTAAAATTGCATCTGTCGTTGGGAGGTACTTTGCAATGGACCGTGATAAACGGTGGGAAAGGGTGAAACTGGCCTATGATCTGCTCGTACATGGTAAGGGTGAAAAAACCACTGACCCGCTCAATACCGTACAGAGGCGGTACGATGCAGGCGAGACGGACGAATTCCTGAAACCCATTGTATGCACAGACGAAAACGGCCTGCCTCTCGGCACCATTGGGGATGGAGATGTCGTGATATGTTTCAATTTTCGCACTGACCGGCCCAGAGAAATCTCCACGGTGCTCACCCAAAAAGATATGCCGGAATTCGGCATGAGAAAACTCGACCTTCGCTACGTAACGATGACACGCTACGACGAAATTTTTGAAAATATCGAGGTGCTATTTGAAAAAGAAAACCTGAAAAACACAATCGGCGAAGTGCTTTCTAAGCTCGGCCTTTCTCAAGTGCGCATTGCCGAAACAGAAAAATACCCCCATGTAACATTTTTCTTCAACGGGGGCAGGGAAGAACCATTCGCCGGCGAGCGGCGCATCTTGATACCTTCGCCCAAAGTGGCCACTTACGATTTGCAGCCCGAAATGAGCGCCATTAAAATTACCGATGCTATTATCGCAGATATCGAAAAAAATCAACCGGATTTTATTTGCCTGAACTTTGCCAATGCCGATATGGTGGGGCACACAGGGGTTTTTCAGGCCGCCATGAAAGCCTGCGAAACCGTGGATACCTGCCTCGGTCGCCTGCTCGATTGTACTTTGAAACACGATTATGAGGCCATTATCATTGCCGATCACGGCAACTCCGATTATATGATA
Source organism: uncultured Saprospiraceae bacterium (assembly GCA_964586035.1). GTDB lineage: Bacteria > Bacteroidota > Bacteroidia > Chitinophagales > Saprospiraceae > UBA6168. The sequence goes on along the minus strand of CAZPHZ010000198.1, from coordinate 336 downwards.
AACGAAGACGGCACTCCCAATACGGCACATTCGATGAACCCCGTGCCGGTCATTTACGTCAGCAATGAGCCTGGTCAGAATAAGATAAGAGATGGGAAATTGGCGGATATTGCCCCAACCATTCTCACCCTCCTCGGCATCGATTGCCCGAATGAGATGGATGGCGATGTATTGCTGGAACCTGCCTCTAATCCCAAGGTTATGGTATCGTAATCATTGCACAGTTCCCGAATCTATGTTCAACCGGCTATTTTTATTCCCAATTATATTAACCGTTGCTGCAGGCATGGTGGTTTTGGCCTCGTGTTCCGGTAAGGGCACAACCACAACTGCCAG